>JBEQBS010000009.1:0-26308 GCA_041639675.1 Rubritepida sp.
CGAGGCCCGCCGCCTGCGCGCCGAGCAGCAGGCGGCCGCCGAGGCCGCGCAGGCCGCCCAGGTGGCGGCGCTGCGCGCCATGGCCGACCGCGTGGAGGGCGAGACCATGTCCGCCATGCGCGCCATCGCCGAGCAGGCGCGCCAGCTGGCCGAGGAGGCCGCGGGCATGGAGGCCGCCACGGGCCGGGTGAACGGCAACGCCACCGCGGTGGATGGCGCTGCCGCCCAGTCCCTGGCGGTGGCCGAGGCCGTGGCGGCGGCGGCGGAGCAGCTGGCCGCCTCCATCCGCGGCATCACCGACCAGGTGCGCGAGGCCGCGGAGGTCAGCCGCGGCACCAGCGCCGACAGCGCCGAGACCGAGCAGGCCATCGTCGCGCTCTCCGGCTCGGTGGCGCAGATCGGCGACGTGGCGCGGCTGATCGAGGGCATCGCCGGGCAGACCAACCTGCTGGCGCTGAACGCCACGATCGAGGCCGCCCGCGCGGGCGAGGCCGGCAAGGGCTTCGCCGTGGTGGCGAGCGAGGTGAAGAACCTGGCGGCGCAGACGGCGAAGGCCACGGAGGAGATCGCCTCGCAGATCGAGGCGGTGCGCAGCCGCACGGAGGCCGCGGTGAGCGTGGTGCGCCGCATCGCCGCCTCGGTGGGCCGGATGGACCAGCTGGCCGCCCACCTGTCGGACGCGGTGGGCCAGCAGAACGCGGCGACGCGCGACATCGCCCGCAACGTCGCCGAATCGGCCGAGGCCGCGCGGGAGGTGACGCGCCGCATCGGCGAGGTGGCGGCCGATGCGCGCGAGGCCGGGGAACGCGCCGGGCGCACCCGCACCGAAACCGCCGCCCTGGCCGAGGGGGCGGGGGCGCTGTCCTCCCAGGTGGTGGGCATCCTGCGCACCGCCGTGCCGGAGGTGGACCGCCGGGCCGATGAGCGCCGCCCCCAGGCGGGCGAGGGAATCCTGCTGCTGGAAGGGCGGGAGCACCGGGTGCGCGTGCTCGACCTGTCGGCCGGCGGCGCGGGGCTGGAGGGCGAGGTGCCGGGCCGGGCCGGTCAGCGCGGCACGCTGCGCCTGCCCGGGCGCGGCGCCCTGCCGGTGGAGCTGCGCCACCTGCGGGAGGGGCGGATCGGCGTGGTCTTCCTCGAGGCAGGAAAGGCGGCGGCCTGAGCCGTCAGGCGTGGCCCGCCTCGCCGCTCAGCAGCAGCGGGTCCACATGCAGCTTCGCCAGCGCCCGGCGCCACTTGGTCGCCGGGTCGCCCTCGAAGACCAGCTCGGGGTCGGCCTGGACCGAGAGCCAGGCGTTGCGCGCGATCTCCGACTCCAGCTGCCCGGCGCCCCAGCCGGCATAGCCCAGCGCCAGCAGGCAGTGCCGCGGCCCGCCGCCGCCGGCGATGGCCTTGAGGATGTCCACGCTGGCGGTGAGGCCGAAGCCGCCCTCCACCGGCAGGGAGCCATCGGCGGTCCATTCCCCGCTGTGCAGCACGAAGCCGCGGCTTTCCTCCATCGGCCCGCCGGCGACCAGCTGGATGCGCCGGGCCGGCGGCACGGGCTCAACCCCCACCTGCTTCAGCAGCGCCTCGAAGGTCAGGCGCTGGATCGGCTTGTTCAGCACCAGCCCCATCGCGCCCTCCGGCCCATGGGCGCAGACGCAGATCACCGTGCCGGCGAAGGGGCCTTCCTGCAGGCTGGGCATGGCGATCAGCAGCTGGCCGGCCAGCCTGCCGTCCTGCGAAGCACCCGCGCCGCCACCGAAGGCGGCCTTCCAGTCATCCTTGCCCATGCGGCGAAGATGGCGGCGCGCCCCGCCGGCTGCAAGCGTGACAGCGCGGGCGCGAGCCGGTAGGACGATGGGCGGAAACACCCCCCTCCAAGGATTCCAGGCATGACGATCAAGGTCGGCGACCGCATTCCCTCCGCCACGCTGATGCAGGCCACGGCCGATGGCCCGAAGGAGGTCTCCTCCGACGAGATCTTCGCGGGGAAGACCGTGGTGCTGTTCGGCGTGCCCGGCGCCTTCACCCCCACCTGCTCGGCCAAGCACCTGCCGGGCTTCGTGCAGCAGGGCGCGGCGCTGAAGGCCAAGGGCGTGGACGCCGTGGCCTGCATGAGCGTGAACGACGTCTTCGTGATGGGCGCCTGGAAGAAGGACCAGGGCATCGCCGAGGAGGTGACGCTGCTGGCCGATGGCGCGGCCGCCTTCACCAAGGCGCTGGGCCTGGAATTCGACCTGACGGCCCGCGGCCTGGGCATGCGCTGCCAGCGCTTCGCCCTGGTGGCGAAGGATGGCGTGGTGACGCACCTGGCCGTGGAGGCGCCCGGCGCCTTCGAGGTGAGCAAGGCCGAGGCGGTGCTGGAAGCGCTCTGAGCGCTACCCCGCGGCCGGCACGCGCATGCCGGCCGCTCACAGGCGCGCGGGGGCGTCCTCCGTGCGCCGCAGCGCCTGGCCGGGCCAGCGCAGCCCAAGCCGCAGCCCGTCCGGCCGCCAATCCTCCGTCACCGCGCCGCCCAGCTGGCCCTCCACCGTGGCGCGCACCAGCTCCTCGCCGAAGCCGCGCTGGGCGGGGGCCTCCACCGCCGGCCCGCCGGATTCGCGCCAGTCCAGCGACACCGCGCCGCCCGCCATCGCCACCGCGACGGCCACCCGCCCCCCGGGCCGCGACAGCGCGCCATGCTTCACCGAATTGGTCAGCCATTCATGCGCCACCAGCGCCACCGGCTGCACCTCCTCCGGCGCCAGCGGCACATCGGCGCCTTCCACCGACACCGCCTCGCCATAGGGCCGCGCCAGGCGCTCCAGCAGGGGGCGCAGCCCGGCGGCGCCGCCCTCCAGCTGCCCCTGGCGGGACAGGTCATGGGCGGCGGCCAGGGCGCGCAGCCGGTCGCGCAGCTCCTCGGCGAAGCCCTCGGCCTCCGGGTGGTCGGCCGCGGCGGCGGCGGCCAGGCCCGCGACGAGGGCGAAGCTGTTCTTCACCCGGTGGTCCATCTCGCGCGCCACCAGCGCCGCCTGCGCCTTCGCCGCGGCCTCCGCCGAGACATCCAGCACGTAGCCCACCATGCGGCGGATCACCCCCTCGGCGTCGCGCAGCGCCAGGGAGCGGTGCCAGATGTGCACCCAGTGCCCATCGGCGTGGCGGATGCGGTAGCGCGCCTCGAAGATCCCTTCCGTGCCGCCGAACAGCCGCACGCGCGCGGCGTCCCACACGGGCTTGTCGGCGGGGTGGATGCGCCCGGTCCACCACAGCGGCGTTCCGTCATGCCCGCCCTCGCCCAGCAGGGCCAGCATGCCGGGCGAGCGGATGACGCGCCCCTCCGCCGGGCGGCAGTCGTAGCCGCCGCCGCCGAAGGCCTCCAGCGTCAGCCGGCCGCGCTCCTCGTTCTCGGCCAGGGCGGCATCTGCGGCGGCGCGGGCGGCGCGCAGGCGGGCCAGGCGGGATGCGGCCTGGTCCACCTCGGCGATGCCGGTCTCGCCCGTCTCGCCGGCGCCCAGGCGGTCCAGCGCGCCGATCAGGCGGCGGGCCAGCAGGAAGGCCACCACCAGCCCGCCCAGCGCCAGCGCCCCGCCCAGCAGCAGCAGCGGGCCGAAGATGCGCCGCGCCTGCTCCCACGCCGTTTCCGACGGGGCGGCCAGCGCGATGGCGTAGCCGCTTTCCGGCGCGCGGGCGGCGGCCAGCGTGGTGAGGATGCCGTCCATGGTGCGGATGCCGGGCACCAGCCCGCCCTCCGCGCGCTCCAGCAGCGCGATGATGGAGGGGTGCGCGACGCGGCCGATGAACTGGCCCTCCAGGTGGCTGCGCGCGGCGACGCGGCGCTGGCCGTCCAGCACGGCGGCGCGCCAGTCGCCGGGCACCTGGTGTTCCTCCAGGATGCGGCGCAGCCGGGCGGTGTCCATGGAAAGGCCCAGCAGGTGCGGCTCGCCCAGCACGCTCACCGGGCGCACCACCAGCACGCGGGGCTGGCGGGAGACGGATCCGATCACCACCGGCGAGATGCGGGTGCCGCCCTGCGCCCGGGCCTCGCGCAGGAAGTCCTGCGCCTGGGAGAATTGCCCGGTGGTGGTGGTGTTCAGCCCCTCGCGCGTCGCCACCAGGCGCATCAGCCCGTCGGGGCGGTAGAGGACGACGGAGGCGTTCTCCGGCAGGCTGCCGCTGGCGGCGGCGGCAAAGGCATCCAGCAGCCCCTCGCGCAGCGTGTGGGAGGCCGCCAGCGTGTCCAGCCGGGCCGCCGCCTGGCCCAGCTCGCGGTCCACCGCCAGGGCCAGGGCGCGGGCGGTGGAGAGCAGCTGCGCCTCGTAGCGCGCGCGCTCCGTCTCGGCCGCGCGCCACACGGCGCCGGCCGCCAGCGCCAGGAAGGGCAGGGCGAGGCCCAGCACCAGCGCGAGCAGCAGGATGCGGAAGCGGATGCCCGGGCGCCGCGCGGCGCCCGTGGCGGGCGAGGTCATGCGTGGGCCCTCGGGCATGGGGGGGATTCCCGATGCGCCATCATACGCCCCGGCCACGCCTCCAGGCAAGGAACGTTACGATCCCGTCAAGCGGCCGCGATGGCGGCGCATCAGCCACAGCCCCAGGGCGACCGAGCCCGCCAGCAGGGCGAGCGACAGGCCCACCTGCCAGGCGCCATCCACCCGCACCCCCTTGCCCAGCAGCGCGAAGACCACGGTCTGCGGCAGGTAGCCCAGCGCGGAGGCCAGCAGGAACGGGCCCACCGCCAGCCCGGAGACGCCGGCCAGCAGGTTCAGCGCCAGGTTGTTGCCCACGGGGAACAGCCGCAGCGCCAGCGAGGCGGCGAAGGGCTCGGCGCGCAGCGTTTCCACCAGCGGGCGCAGCCGGGCGCCGGCGGGGCGGGCCAGGCGGCGTTCGGCCCAGGCGCGGCCGACGGCGCGGGCCCAGAGGAAGGTGGCGGCGCAGCCCAGCAGCTGCGCCAGCAGGGCCAGCGCCGTGCCCTCCACCGCGCCGAAGGCGTAGCCGCCCAGGAAGGCCACCGCCTGCCGCGGCAGGCCGGCGGCGGAGAGCGCCGTGCCCAGCAGCAGGAAGCTCGCCTCCCCCTGCCAGCCGGCGTCGCGCACATGCAGGTCCACCCACTCCGTGCCCGGCACCGCGCCGAAGGAGCGCAGGGCCCAGCCGATGGCGGCCAGCCCGGCCACGAGCAGCAGCAGCCGGCCCAGCGCGGCCGGGCTCACGGCGCCTCGACCTCCGGCCGCCGGCCGCGGCGCTGGAGCCAGGCCACGCCGACAAGGTCCAGGAAGGCCACCGCCAGCCGGTCCAGCGTGCCGTAGTTCGAGGCGCCGCGCACCCGCGGGCGGTGGTTCACCGGCTCGCTCACCACCTGGGCGCCGGCGCGGATGGCCAGGGCCGGCAGGTAGCGGTGCATGTGGTCGAAATGCGGCATCTCCAGGAACAGGGCGCGGGGAAAGACCTTCAGGCCGCAGCCGCTGTCCGGCGTGGCGTCGCGCAGCAGCCGCGCCCGCACCCGGTTGGCGATGCGCGAGGAGACGCGCTTGGTGGCGGTGTCGCGCCGGTTCACCCGGTGCCCGGCCACCAGCACCGGGCCGGGGGCGGCCAGCGCGCGCGCCAGCAGGCGGGGGATGTCGGCCGGGTCGTTCTGGCCGTCGCCGTCCAGCGTGGCGATCCAGGCGCCGCGCGCCGCCTTCACGGCGGTGACGACGGCGGCGGACTGCCCGCAGGCCGCGCGGTGGCGCAGGAAACGCAGGGGCGCGGATGCGGCGGCCTCGCGCAGCCGGGCCGGGGTGTCGTCCGTGCTGCCGTCGTCCACGAAGACGATCTCATGCGCGGTGCCGGCCAGGGCGGCCTCGATCTCCGCCACCAGGGGCAGGATGTTGGGGCCCTCGTTCCGCGCGGGGATGACGACGGAGACGAGGGGGGCGCTCATGGTGGGGGCGGCGCTACCACCCGTTCCGCGTGGCGTCCAGCGGCGGGCTGCCCATGCGGCCGTGCTGGCCTATATTGCCGCCCATGCCCTTCGACGCATCCGCCCGCCCCGTGCTGCCCCCCCATGACCGCGGCCGCCGCGAGGATCCGCGCGCCGTCGCCCGCTGGCTGCTGCTGGTGGCGGGCCTCATCTGGATCATGGTGGCCATCGGCGGCGCCACGCGCCTCACCGGTTCCGGCCTGTCCATCATGGAATGGGCGCCGCTCTCGGGCACGCTGCCGCCGCTCTCCCAGGCGGAATGGCAGCGCCTCTACGACCTCTACCGCACCATCCCGCAATATGAATTGCTGAATGCCGGCTTCGGGATGGAGGGGTTCAAGCGCATCTTCTGGCTGGAATGGGGGCACCGAGTCTGGGGGCGGGTGATCGGCCTGGCCTACCTGGGCGGCTTCCTGTGGCTGTGGTGGCGCGGCGCCATCCCGCGCGCGCTGCTGCCCCGGCTGGCCCTGCTGTTCCTGCTGGGCGGCCTGCAGGGGGCGATCGGCTGGTTCATGGTGGCCTCGGGCTTCCAGGCGGACCGCACGGCGGTCTCCCCCTATCGCCTCGTGCTGCATCTGGGCATGGCCTTCGTGCTGTTCGGCCTGATCCTGTGGACGGCGCTGGGGCTGCTGCGGCCGGCGCCCGCGGTCGTCGCCCCGCGGCAGGGCAGCGTGCGGCGGCAGGTGCAGGCGGCCTTCTGGCTGGCGGCGCTGACGATGCTGGCCGGCGGCTTCGTGGCCGGCACCCGCGCCGGCTTCACCTGGAACAGCTTCCCGCTGATGGATGGCGCGCTGCTGCCGCCGGGCGGGTGGGACATGTCGCCCTGGTGGCAGAACCTCACCCGCAACCTCGCCACGGTGCAGTGGAACCACCGCGTGCTGGCGACGCTGACGGGCCTCGCCGCGCTGGGCGCGGCCATGGCGGCGTGGCGCCACCTGCCGGTGGGCGGGGCGCGGCGGCTGGTGCTGGTCTTCGCCGGCAGCGTGGCCCTGCAATACGCGCTGGGGGTGGTGACGCTGCTGCACGTGGTCCCCGTCTCGCTGGGCACGCTGCACCAGACGGTGGCGGTGGGCGTGCTGGCGGCCGGGCTGCTGGCCTGGCACGCGCTGCGCGGGCCGCGCGGCGGATGACCGCGCCGGCCGACGCCATCCTCGACGCCCTGCCCCTGGCGCTGGCCGCCTTCGCGCCCGATGGCGCGCTGCTGGCCTGCAACGCCCCCATGGCCGCCCTGCTGGGCGAGGGCGCGCCGCCCGCCGGCTGGCATGGCACCCTGCGCCGCCTCGCCTTCCGCGGCGTGCTGGGGGATGGCGCGCCGGAGGAGCGGGTGGCGGAGTTCCTCCATCCCCCCGCCGCGCGCAGCCTGCGCGCCGCCGATGGCCGCCGGCTGGACTGGACGCACGCCCCCATGCCGGGTGGCGGCGCCCTGCTGCTGCTGGCCGATGCCGGCCCCCGCCACCTGGCGCGCGAGGCCGCGGAGGCCACGGCGCGCGAGATCCGCGCCATGCTGGCCCGGCTGGACACCGGCGTCGCCCGCTACGACGCCGAAGGGGTGCTGCGCCGCGCCAACCCGGCCTATGGCCGGCTGATCGGCCTGCCCGAGGAGCTGGCGCCGGAGGGGATGACCTTCCGCGCCCTGCTCGATGCCCAGGCCGCCATCGGCGAGCTGGCCGCGGAGGAGGTGCCCGCCATCGAGGGGCGCGTGCGGGACGAGCTGTCGGCCGGCGCCGACTGGCGCTTCGAGCGCACCCGCCCCGCCGGCCCCACCATCCGCTTCGTCAACCGCCCGCTGCCCGGCGGCGGCTGGCAGGCCGAGGTGACGGACATCACCGCCGAGCGCGGGGCGGAGCAGGAGGCGAGCCGCCGCGCCGCCCTGCACGTGGCGCTGATCGAGGCGCTGCCGGTGGGCGTGGCCGTCTATGGCCCAGACCGCCGGGTGGCCCTGGTGAACGAGGCCTACAACCGCATCCTGGAGGACGACCCGGTGCAGGTGGGTGAGCACCTGCGCGGCATCCTGCTGCGCCGGGCCAGGCGCGGCGAATACGGGCCCGGCGAGCCCGAGGACCAGGTGGAGGCGGTGCTGCGCTCGCTCCATCGCGCCCAGGGCTTCGAGCGGCGGCGGCCGGGCGGCGGCTATTCCATCCACCGCTCCGTCCCGCTGCCCGATGGCGGGCATGCCATCGTGGTGTCCGACATCTCGGCGCTGCACGCGGCGCAGAGCGAGGCGCGCTCGCGCGCCGCGGTGCTGGACACCATGCTGGAAAGCACGCGCCACGGCATCGTGCTGTTCGACGCGGAAGGCCGCGTGGTGGCGGCCAACCGGCTGGCGGCGCGGCTGGCCGGCGTGCCGATGGAGGTGTTCCGCCCCGGCGCCTCCATCCACGAGCTGCGGGCCGAGCAGGTGAAGCGCGGCGTCTTCGGCGACGCGCGCAGCACCAGCGAGTTCCTGGAGCGCCGCGGCACCCGGCCCCTGCGGGCGGAGGACAGCTACCGCCGCAGCGCGCCGGGCGGCATGGTGATCGAGGTGGCGACCGACGTGCTGCCCGGCGGCGGCTTCGTGCGCTCCTACACCGACGTCACCGCCCTGGTGCGGGCCGAGCGCGAGGCGCAGAGCCGCGCGCATGCGCTCCAGCAGGTGCTCGACACCATGCGCCACGGCGTCATCATGTACGACGCCGAGGGCTACGTGATCACCGGCAACCGGCTGGCGGAGGAGCTGGCCGGCATCCCCGAGGGGTCGGTGAGGCCGGGCGCGCATTTCGACGAGCTGCGCGGCCAGCAGGTGGCGCTGGGCGAGCACGGCGACGCCGAGGCCGCGGCGCGCTACCTGCTCACCCGCCAGGCGACGCCCTGGACCGGGGAAAGCACCTTCCAGCGCCGCAAGCCCGACGGGCGGATGGTGGAGATCCGCACCGACGTCATCCCCGGCGGCGGCGTCGTGCGCTCCTTCACCGACATCACCGCGCTGGCCGAGGCGCAGGCGGAGGCCGAGCGCCGCGCCGCCACCCAGCGGGTGATGCTGGAGAACATCCGCCACGGGCTGATCCTGTTCGACGCGCAGCACCGCGTGGCCGCCTTCAACGCGCTGGCGGCGCGGCTGAACGGCATCGGCGGCGCCCTGTGCCTGGGCATGAGCCGGCCGGAGATGGCCGCGGCCCAGGCCGCCGCCGGCGAGTTCGGCGACCCCGCGCAGACCGCCGCCTACCTGGAGCGCCTGAACGCGCTGGACTATGCCGCCGCGCCCCACGTCTTCCACCGCACCCGCCCGGACGGCACGGAGATCGAGGCGGTGACGAGCCCCGTGCCGGGCGGCGGCTTCGTGCTGACGCTGTCCGACATCACCGACCGGCTGCGCGCCCAGCGCGAGGCGCAGGAGCGCGCGGCGATGCTGGAGGCGACGCTCAACGCCGCGCGCACCGGCATCGCCCTCTACGGCCCGGATGGGCGCTGCGTGGCCGCGAACGACCTGGTGGCGCAGGTCGCGGGCTTCGCCGCCCCGGCGGAGATGGTGGGGCGCACCATCCCGGAGGTGATCGCCCACCAGCTCGCCCGGGAAGGCCCCTCCATGGAGGAGGTGGCGCATTTCGCCATCGGGCTGGACCGCACCAGGGCGCACCACTACGAGCGCCGCCGGCCGGACGGCACCGTCCTCGACCTGCGGTCCGACCCCCGGCCGGATGGCGGCTTCGTCATCTCGCTGAGCGACGTGACGGAGCTGGTGGGCGCGCGCGAGGCGGCGAAGCGCCAGGCGAGCGTGCTGGAGGCGACGCTGAACGCCACCCGCCACGCGCTGTTCCTCTACGGCCCCGACGGGCACCTGGTCGCGGCGAACGGCATCGCCGCCAGCATCACCGGCTTCCCCGACGCCGCCGCCATGGTGGGCATGCCCTTCGCCGAGGTGGTGCTGCGGCAGTTCCGCACCGGGCATGGCAGCGAGGCCGCGGCGCTGGCGGCCGCGTCGCAGGTGCTGCGGATGGACCGCGCCACGCCGCAGCGCTTCCAGCGGCCGCTGCCCGATGGCCGGGTGCTCGACATCACCTCCGACCCCGCGCCGGGGGGCGGCTTCGCCATCGCCATCAGCGACGTCACCGCCCTGGCCCAGGCGGAGGGCGAGGCGCGGCGCCGCAACCTCATCCTGTCCGACATGCTGGGCAACATCCGGCACGGCATCGTCCTCTTCGACGCCGATGGGCGCATCACCGCCGCCAACCCCCGCCTGCGCGAGATGCTGGGGGTGGGCGACGAGGCGCTGGGCGAGGGCCGCACCCTGCGCGAGATGGTGGAGGCGCTGCTGGCCGCCGGCGAGTATGGCGAGGGCGAGGCGGCCCGCGCCACGGCCGAGGCGATCATGGCGCGCGACCGCACCGTCACGCACAGCTCCACCCGCGAGCGCGGCGACGGGCTGGTCTTCGAGGTCGTCTCCGACCCCACGCCGGGCGGGGGCTTCGTCGTCACCTACACCGACGTGACGGCCGACCGGCGCATCCGCGCCGAGCTGGAGCGCGCGCGCGCGGCGGCCGAGGCCGCCAACCTCGCCAAGTCCCGCTTCCTGGCGACGATGAGCCACGAGCTGCGCACGCCGCTGAACGCCGTGATCGGCTTCAGCGAGGTGCTGGCCGCCGGCGCCGACCCCAGGCTGGTGCCCGAATACGCCGGCTCCATCGAGGAGGCGGGCCGGCAGCTGCTGAGCCTGATTGACGACATCCTCGACATCACCCGCGCCGAGGAAGGCCGCCTGCCGGTGCAGCGGGAGCGCGTGGCGGTGGCGCCGCTGCTGCGCACCGCCGCCCGCGTCATGGCCGGCCAGGCTGAGGCCGCCGGGCTGCGCCTGGCGCTGGAGGAGCCGGCGGCGATGCCCGCGCTGACCGCCGATTCCCGCCGGCTGCGCCAGGTGCTGCTGAACCTGCTGTCCAACGCCATCAAGTTCACGCCCTCCGGCGGGGCCGTCTCGCTCTCCGCGGCCTGCGACGCGGCGGGGCTGCGGATCGAGGTGCGCGACAGCGGCATCGGCATCGGCGCCGACGACATGGGGCGGCTGTTCCAGCCCTTCGCCCAGGTGGAGAACGCGGCCTCGCGCCGCTTCGCCGGCTCCGGGCTGGGGCTCTACCTCTGCCGGGTGCTGGTGGAGGCGCAGGGCGGCACGCTGGAGCTGGACAGCACGGAAGGGCAGGGGACCCTGGCGCGCATCGCCTTCCCGCCCCATCTTCTGTCCCCATGAGCGACGCCCTTTCCGTCACCGAGCGCCTGTTCCACGCCACGCTGGACCCCAGCGCCGCGCTGCGGCGCCTGCGCGAGGCCACCGCCGGCTGCGAGGATGGCGAGCTGTTCCTGGAGCACCGGGAAAGCGAGGCCGTCAGCCTGGATGACGGGCGCATCCGCGCCGCCTCCTACGACCAGTCCCGCGGCTTCGGCCTGCGCGCGGTGAGCGGCGAGGCCGCGGGCTACGCCCATTCCGGCGAGATCAGCGACGCCGCGCTGGGCCGCGCCGCGGCCACGGTGCGCGCGGTGGCGCAGGGGCGCTCCGGCACGCTGGATGTCGGCCCGCGCGCCACCAATGCGCGCCTGTACGACGACGCCAACCCGCTGCTCCTCATGGGCTTCGCCGAGAAGACCGCGCTGCTGATGGAGCTGGACGCCCATGCCCGCGCGCTGGACAGCCGGGTGGTCCAGGTCAGCGCCAGCCTCACCGGCGAGTGGCAGGCGGTGCGCATCCTCCGCCCCGATGGCCAAGCGGTGGCCGACATCCGCCCGCTGGTGCGCTTCAACGTCTCCGTGGTGGTGGAGCAGGATGGAAGGCGGGAAACGGGCAGCTTCGGCACCGGCGGCCGCCACGGCTACGCGCGCGTGCTGGAGGGCGGCGGCTGGCAGCGCGGCGTGGCGGAGGCGCTGCGCCAGGCGCTGGTGAACCTGGAATCCGTGCCGGCCCCTGCCGGCGAGTGCGACGTGGTGCTGGGCCCCGGCTGGCCCGGCATCCTGCTGCACGAGGCGATCGGCCATGGGCTGGAGGGCGACTTCAACCGCAAGAAGACCTCCGCCTTCGCCGGCTTGCTGGGCACGCGCATCGCCGCCCCGGGCGTGACGGTGGTGGATGACGGCACCATCGAGGGCCGGCGCGGCTCCATCACCGTGGATGACGAGGGCACGCCCTCGGGCCGCACGGTGATGATCGAGGATGGCGTCCTGCGCGGCTTCATCCAGGACCGGCAGAATGCGCGCCTCATGGGCGTGGCCCCCACCGGCAACGGGCGGCGCCAGTCCCATGCGCACATCCCGATGCCGCGCATGACCAACACGGTCATGCTGGGCGGCGCGCACGAGCCCGGCGAGATCATCGCCTCCGTGAAGGATGGCATCTACGCCGTGAACTTCGGCGGCGGGCAGGTGGACATCACCTCGGGCAAGTTCGTCTTCTCCATGAGCGAGGCGTATCGCATCACGGACGGCAAGGTGGGCGCGCCGGTGAAGGGCGCGACGCTGATCGGCAACGGGCCGGACGCGCTGACGCGCATCACCATGATCGGCAACGACCCGGGCATGGACCCCGGCATCGGCACCTGCGGCAAGCAGGGGCAGGGGGTGCCGGTGGGCGTGGGCCAGCCCACCCTGCGCATGCGTGGGCTGACGGTGGGCGGGACCGGCTGATGGAATGGTGGCTGTTCCTGGCGGCGGCGGCGGCGCTGGCCGTCTCGCCGGGGTCGGGGCTGTTCTACGTCGCGGCGCGCTCCCTGGCCGGCGGGCGGCGCGAAGGCGTGGCCTCCTCCTTCGGCACGGCGTTGGGCGGCATGGCGCATGTGCTGGCAGGCGCCCTGGGCGTCTCGGCACTCGTGCTGGCCAGCGCGGAGCTGTTCACCGCGCTGAAATGGGCGGGCGCCGCCTACCTGCTGTGGCTGGGCTGGCGCACCCTGCGCGCCGCGCGGCGCGAGGCGCTGGTGCTGGAGCCGACGCCGCCCATCGGCCCCTGGCACGCCTTCCGCGAGGGCGCGGTGGTGGAGGCGCTGAATCCCAAGACGGCGGCCTTCTTTCTGGCCTTCCTGCCGCAATTCGTGGACCCCGCGGGCAATGTGGCGGCGCAGTTCGTGGCGCTTGGCGTGGTGTGCGTGGCGCTGAACACCGCCGCCGACGTGGCGGTGGCCTTCGCCGCCGGTGCCTTGCGCGCCGGGGCCGCCGTGCGCCCGGCGCTGCTGCGGCGGCTGCGCGAGGGTTCCGGTGCGGCGATCATGGCGCTGGGCCTGGGCGTGCTGCTGCTGCGCCGCCCGGCCTGACGCGTCCGGCAGCGCTATGGCGCGCACCGCCTGAAGGCGCGCCCATCCATCACCGCGAAACCCAGGGCGACCAGCGCCATGCCCAGCGCATGCGGCCAGCCCAGCGCCTCGCCCAGCACGGCCCAGCCCAGCAGGGCGGCGAAGGGCGGGATGGCCAGCGTCACCAGCAGCAGGTTCACCGGCCCCGCGGCCTCCAGCAGCGCGAAATACAGCCAGTAGGCGAGGCCGGAGCACAGCAGCGACAGCGCCAGCAGCGCCGCCGCCGTGGCGGGGCCGGGCAGCGGCGGCCAGCTTCCCAGCAGCACCACCGGCGCCAGCAGCAGCGCCGAGGCCGACAACTGCCCGGTGGCCGCCACCAGCGGCGGGATGCCCAGCCCCTTCAGCCGCCGCCCCCACAGCCCGGCCAGCGCGTAGGAGAGGGTGCCGAGCAGCATCAGCGCCACGGCGTGCCCGGCTGCCGCGAAGGGATCGGCGCCCACCATCGCCGCCACGCCGCCGAAGCCCAGCGCCACGCCCAGCACGCGCCCCGCGGTGGCACGCTCCGCCCCGGCCAGGTGGGCCAGCAGCACGCCCCAGAAGGGGGTGGTGGCGTTCAGGATGGCCGCGACGCCCGAGGGCAGGCTGCCCTGCGCCGTCACCATCAGGGTGAAGGGGAGGAGGTTGTTCAGCACCCCCATGCCCAGGTGGGCGCGCAACGCCGCGCCGTCGCGCCGCACCGGCAGGCGCAGCCACCACAGCACGGCCCAGAGCACGGGCAGCACCAGCGCCACGCGGGCCAGCACGATGGGCAGCGGCGGCCATTCGCGCACCGCGATGCCGACGAACAGGAAGGACCCGCCCCAGACGAGGGACAGGGCCAGCAGCAGGGTCCAGGCGCGGGCGGTCATGGGCGCTTGTGGCGCGCCGCGCCGCACCCCGCCACCCGGCCGTTGCGGCGCGTCAGAAGAAGCGCGTCAGCCCCGCATAGGCGGCGCGGCGGGCCAGGAACTGCGGCGCCCCCACCCCGATGCCCGAGCCGTCGCGCAGCTGCACCCGCGCATCGGCGATGTTCAGCACGTCCAGCCGCGCCTCCCACCGCCCGCCCAGCGCCTCGAAGCCATGGGCCACGCCGAGGTTCACCGTGGCGTAGGGGTCCTGCTTCTCGCTGTTGGCGAAGCCGCGGCGCAGGCCATTGCCGAAATAGGCGGTGGCGCTGACCCGGCCCCCCTCCCAGGCGCGCCACACCGCGCCGGCGGTGGCCGTCAGCAGCTGGTCATGGTCGGTGCGCACCCACTTGCCGCGGATATAGTCCAGCTCCTCGGCCTCGAAGGCGAATTGCGAGGAGCGGATGTCGCGCCCCGTGGCGCGGGAGAGGGTGACGCTGCCATTCAGCTCCAGCGGACCGGATCGCCACTGCGCGCTGGCGGTGGCGCCATAGGTGCGGCCCTGGCGGTAGTTGAAGGGCGTGAAGACCACGGCGCGGCCGAACTGGCCAAGGTCCAGCATGTCCCGCGCCTCCTTGAACCAGGCATCGGCGCCCAGCGTCAGCCGCTCGTCCCAGCGGTGGGAGATGCCGGCGGAGACGTAGTGCGAACGCTCGGGGCGCGGCAGCTGGCCCTCGGCCCCCGGGGGCGCGCCGGTGGTGCCGGCGAAGACCGCCGCCTGGGCGGGCTGGATCAGCTCCTGCGCCGGCGGGGTGAAGTAGCGCGCGTATCCCAGGCTGAGCGTCGTGGCATCGGTGGCGCGGAACACGGCGTTGAGGCGCGGCGACAGCTGCCCGGCCTGCACCGCCTGGTCGGCATGGTCGGCGCGCAGCCCGGCATTGACCGTCAGCCGCTCCGTCACCCGCCATTCATCCTGCACCCAGGCGCCGTGCAGGAAGGTGGTGCGGGCGCGGCGCGTGCCCAGCAGCAGCGGGTCGCCGGCCTCGTCCAGCACGGTGGAGGCATTGGCGGCCAGGCTGCGCTCGCCCATGCTCATTGCGCCGAAGCGGACCGTGTGGCGGTCGTTCAGCCGCCAGGCGCCATCCGCCTGCACCCCCAGCGCGGCGGAGCGGCGGCGGTAGTCGGTGGCCACGCCGGTGAAGGCGAGCTCATTGGCATCGGGCAGGTAATGGGTGGTGCTGTTGCGGCCGAAGCCGGCCACCTGCCAGTCGAAGGCGCCGCGCGTGCCTTGCAGGGCCACGATGCCGAACTGGTTGCGCTCCCATTGCCGCGCCCGCAGCAGGGCGCTGTCGCCGGCGCCGAACTCGGCCGGCTGGCCGGGATTGGCGGGGATGCCGAAGCGGTTGGCGCTGGCCCCGCCGATGACGGACAGCCGCGTCTCGGGCGCCAGCACGCGCGAGACGCTGAACAGCCCGCGCGCCTGTTCCGTGAAGCCATTGGCCGGCGGCTGGCGCGCGGTCGGCGCCTCGATGCCCAGCGTGGATTGCCGCCAGGTGCCGGTGGCGAAGACATCCCAGCCCGCCACCATGCCGGCCCAGCCGGCCGAAGGCTGCACCGTGCCGAAGGAGCCCGCCGTCACCCCCGCCCAGCCGCCGGGATCCCGCGCGCCGGAACGCAGCGTCACATCCACCACGCCGCCGGTGCGGTAGCCGAACTGGGCGGGCAGGGCGCCGGTCAGCAGGTCCAGCCGGGCCACCGCGCGGGCGTCGAGGAAGGCGCCGAAGCCCTGCACGCCTTCGGGGATGGTGACGCCGTTGATGCGGTACTGGAGGTTGCGGTGCTCGCCGCGGATGTGGATCTCGCCGAAGCTGTCCTGCACCACACCGGGGAATTGCAGCAGCAGGCCGTTCAGTGGCGCATCCGCCCCCAGCGGCAGCGCCTCGATGGCCTTGCGGTCGAGCGTGGAGACCGCGGCGCCCAGCGTGGGGGAGATGCGGGAGCGCGCCTCGTCCAGCCGGCGGGCCTCCACCACCATCTCGGGCAGGGTGGCCTCCTGCGCGGCGGCGGCGAGGGGCAGCAGGGTCAGCAGCAGGGCATGGCGGCGCATGCCCGGAACGTTACTTTATAACATCACAGGATGTCCACCCCGGTGGCGTAGAGCGCCAGGGTCTCGGCCTGGGCGGACAGGGTGCCCAGCATCGCCAGGAAGGCGGCCGGGTCGCGGGCATCGCCCTGCATGGCCAGGAAATCGGCCATCACCGTGGCATCGTCGCCTGCCCGCAGCGCATCCGCCCAGTGCAGCAGCTCCTCGCGCGCCGGCAGGCGCTGGGGGCCGAAGTGGAACATGCGCGCCACCAGCGACGCCTCCGCATCCGGCACCCAGAGTGGCGCATCGCTGCCTTCCAGCCCCTCCAGCCGGGCCAGGGCGGTGGCCCAGGCGGCGTCGTCGGGCGCGCCGAAGCGCCCGGCATATTCCGCCGAGCGCAGCATGGTCCCGGCCAGCTCCGCCTCGCTCATCCCGCCCTGCAGGGCGGCGGTGGCGGCGGTCAGTCCCGGCGCATCGGCGGGCCGGCCCAGGATGGCGCGATACACCGCATCGGCACGGGCGGCGGCGTGGCCGGCATCCATGATCCAGGCGCCGTCCAGGAAGCGCAGCGCCTCCAGGCCGTCGAAGGTGTCGTCGCCATCGGGGGCGAGGATGCGCTGCCAGGTGAAGTCCACCGGCGCCTCGGCCCGCAGCCAGGGCAGCAGCGCGGCATCGTGGCCGGCGCCGCCCAGCAGCAGGTCCGTGCCGGCGCCGCCGGCCAGCAGGTCGTCGCCGCCGCGGCCTTCCAGCCGGTCGTCGCCGGCGCCGCCGAAGATGGCGTCGCGGTCCTCCCAGCCGGCGAGGATGCGGCCCTGCGGCGCCAGCGCATCGGCGCGCAGCGCATCGCGCGCCGCATCCCAGCGCCAGACCACGCCGAAGAACTGCTCATCGGCCGCGGTGCCCCAGATGGCCTGGGCCCGGGCGGCGTCCTGCGCGGTGACGCCGAAGGCCAGGCTGGCGCCCGGATCCATGATGCCGGGGCTGCCCGGCTGGGCGACGATGCCGAGGTGCCGGCCGACCGCCTGGGCCATCTCCAGCGGGGTCAGCCCGGGCGTGAAGGTGAGGGAGGCACCGCGCGGGACGGCTGCGAAGGCGACGCCGCTGACGATGTCCCACACCGCCATGGCATCGCGCGCCGCCTGCGCCTCGGCCGGCGAAAGCCCGTCCAGCGTGTAGGTGACGAGGCCGGGACGCGGGGGAGGGGTGCGCATGGCCGCACCTTATTCACCCCGCGTCAACCAATCAACCAAAAATTAAGCTTCGTCTCAAAATGAGGGAAATCACCCGCCGGGCTGGAAGCCTTCCTGCCCGCGCGTCGCCCAGCCCGTGGTGCGCCGTTCGATCCATTCGGCGATCCAGTAGAGCAGCACGCCCATGATGCCGGTGACGATCAGCCCGGCGAAGACCAGCGGCACGTCGAAGCGGCTGCTCGCCACCATCATCAGCCGCCCGATGCCGGCATTCGGCGCCACGCTCTCGGCGATGATCGAGCCGACGAAGGCCACCGTGATGGCGATCTTCAGCGAGGCGAAGAAATACGGCATGGCGCGCGGGATGCCGACCTTGCGGATGATGTCCAGCGGCCTGGCCCCCAGCGCCCGCAGCACGTCCCTCAGTTCCGGCTCCACCGTGGCGATGCCGGTGGCGACGTTCACCACGATGGGGAAGAAGGAGATGAGGAAGGCGGTGATGACGGCGGGCCAGATGCCGATGCCGAACCACACGATCAGCACCGGCACCACCGCCACCTTGGGGATGGAATTGAAGGCGATCAGCAGCGGGTACAGCCCGCGATAGACGAGCGAGGAGGAGCCGATCGCCACCCCCAGCGCCAGGCCGAAGACGATGGCCATGCCGAAGCCGATCAGCGTGGTGCCCAGCGTCACCAGGCTGTCCTGCATCAGCGGCTGCCACCACTTGATGCCGGCCTGGAGCACGGCGGTGGGCGCGGGCAGGATGAAGGGCGAGACGCCCAGCACCACCACCGCCAGCTCCCACAGCAGGAAGGCGGCGCCGATCACCATCCAGGGCAGCCAGCGTTGCAGGGTCTGCCGGCGGCGCGCGGCGGCGATCAGCGCGGCGGCGCGGTCGGCTTCCGTCGAGACGCTCACGTCACCTCCTCCCCGGCGCGGGCCTTGTGGATCAGGCCGCGCAGCTCCGCCACCACGGCGTTGAACTCGCCCTCATAGGTCGTCTCGATGCGGCGCGGGCGGGGGAAGTCTATCCTGCGCTCGGCGATGATGCGGCCGGGGCGGCTGCTCATCACCAGCACGCGGTCGGCCAGGTAGACCGCCTCGCGCAGGTCGTGCGTCACCAGGATCACGGTGGGGCGCCGGGCGATCCAGACATCCTGGAGCACGCTCCACAGCTCCTCGCGCGTGAAGACGTCCAGCGCGCTGAACGGCTCGTCCAGCATCAGCAGCGGCGGCTCGTGGATCAGCGCGCGGCACATGGAGGTGCGCTGCTGCATCCCGCCCGAAAGCTGGTGCGGCTGCTTCTTGCCGAAGCCCTCCAGCCCCACCAGCTTCAGCAGCGCCTCGGCCTTCGCCTCGTATTGCCGGCGCTCGGCGGAGAGGCGCTTGCGGTGCGCCGGCACCACCTCCAGCGGCAGCATCACATTGTCCAGGATGTTGCGCCAGGGCAGCAGGGTCGGGTTCTGGAAGGCCATGCCCACCAGCGGGATCGGCCCGCGCACCTCCTCGCCCGCCACCACCACCCCGCCGCGCGAGGCCGGCCAGAGGCCGGAGACGAGGCGCATCAAGGTGGACTTGCCGCAGCCCGAGGGGCCGACGACGGCGACGAATTCCCCCTCCGCCACGTCCAGGGAGCAATCCTGCAGGGCCAGCGTGCCCTCCGCGCCGCCATAGCGCATGGCGACGCGGTCAATCTCGACGAAGGGGCGCGCCTGCATCAGATGCGGCGATCCGCCTGGGGCGGCAGGAAGGAGCTGTCGTAGATCTGCGCCGCCTGCACCCGTGCCGGCAGGCCATAGGCCTCCTCCACCGCCGTGACGCCGCGCTGGAGGCGCGCCATGTCCACGTTGGAGATGCCGTTCTGCCGCACATTGTCCGTCATGATGACGCGGGCGAGGTTCATGCGGTGGCGCTCGGTCTCCAGCGCCACGTCGGTCAGCGGCTCCACCTGGCGCAGCGTGGCCATGGTGCCGGCCTCGTCGCGCAGCGTCTCGCGGAAGCCGCGCACCAGGGCCGCGGTGGCGCGGCGCACGGCATCCGGGTTGGCCTGGATGAAGCGGCGCGTGGTGAGGATGGCGCCGCCGAACAGGTCCAGCCCGTGGTCGTAGTACATCATCACCCGCTGCTGCGGGTGGTCCAGCCCGATGCCCTTCAGCGCCAGGGCGCTGGTGGTGACGAAGCCCGTCACGCCATCGGCCTCGCGCCGCACCAGCATCGGCTCCCGCAATGCCGGCGTGACGGAGATGAAGTTCACCCGCGCCGCATCCACCCCGGCGGCCTTGGCGAAGGCGGGGAAGAGCTGGCGCCCGGCGTCGAACTCGGGCGCGGCCAGGCGGCGGCCCTCCAGGTCCTTGGGCGTGCGGATCGGGCCGTCGGCGCGCACGATGGCGCAGAGCGGCGAGCGGTCATGCAGGATGGCCACCGCCACCAGCCCGGAATCCGGGTTCTGCGCCAGGAAGCGGATGGCGGGGTTGAGATCGGCATAGCCCATGTCATGCGTGCCGGAGGCCAGGGCCGGCGGCACCGCGCCCGAGCCCTGGCCGGCGCTGACCACCGCATCCACCCCGGCGTCGCGGAAATACCCCTTCTCGCGCGCCACGATGGCGAAGGCGTTGGGCGCCTGGAAGGCCCAGTCGAGCTGGATGCGCACGCGCGGGTTGGCGCCCTGGGCGCGCACCAGCGAGGGCGCGGCGAGCAGCGCCGGGCTGGCAAGCAGGAGGCGGCGGGAAACGGACATGCGGGATTCTCTCCGTGACGGGCTTTGATGGCAGCATTCCCGAGGGAAAGCCCTTCATGCAAGCACGGGCTTTTCCGCATTCTCCCCCGCCGCGGCGGGGAATTGCCCAAGCCCTGGGCAAGCCGCCCGTCCCGCGCCATCCTGGCGGGCGAATCACGGATGAGGAGTGCCGACCATGCCCGGCGTGCCCGATGTCTCGCCCGCGCAGGCCTTCCAGGCCCTGCAGGACGACCCCGAAGCGGTGCTGGTGGATGTGCGCACCGATGCCGAGTGGAACTTCGTCGGCGTGCCCGAGCTGGGCGCGCTGGGCAAGCAGGTGGTGTTGATCCCCTGGCAGGTCTTCCCCTCCATGCAGGTGAACGGCCACTTCGCCGAGCACCTGCGCCGCGCCGGCATCACCGCCGAAAGCAAGGTCTACTACCTGTGCCGTTCCGGCGCGCGGTCGCTCGCCGCGGGGCAGGCGGCGCAGCTTGCCGGCTTCCCGCACGCCTTCAACGTGGCCGATGGCTTCGAGGGGCCGGTGGATGCCGAGGGGCACCGCGGCACCGTGGCCGGCTGGAAGGCCGAGGGGCTGCCCTGGAGGCAGCGGTGAACCTGCCCGCGCCCGGCCTGGAGTTCCTGTTCCGCATGGTCATCCAGGTGGCGCCGCCGCTGATGGCCACCGCCTCCGGCGCCGCCGGCGGGCAGCTGCGGGTGATGCCGCTGCTGGGCGGCCGCTTCGAGGGGCCGGGGATGCGCGGCGCGGTGCTGGCCAGCACCGGCGCCGACTGGCTGCGCGTGGAGGCCGACGGCACCGCCCACATGGATGTGCGCCTGGTGCTGCGGACCGAGGAGGGGGAGGACGTCTTCATGTCCTACAGCGGGATCCGCACCGGCCCGGCGGCGGTGCTGGCCCGGCTGGCGGCGGGCGAGGCGGTGGACCCGGCCGACTACTACTTCCGCACCGCCATCCGCTTCGAGACGGCGGCCCCCCGGCTGGCCTGGCTGAACCGCGCGCTGGCGGTGGGCACCGGCATGCGCCCGCCCGAGGGGCCGACCTACGACATCTACGTGGTGCGCTGAGGGGCCCGGTTCTCCAGCCGGCTCAGCAGCCGCACCAGCGGCCACAGCAGCAGGAAGTAGATCGCCGCCGCCGCCATGATGGGCGTGGCGTTGTAGGACAGGCTCTGCGCCTGCCGGGCCTGGAACAGCAGCTCCGGCAGGGCCACCACCGCGGCGATGGAGGTGAGCTTCACCACCTCCAGCGTGTTGCTCAGCAGGTCGGGCAGCACGTTGCGCACCGCCTGGGGCAGCACCACCAGCCGCAGCGCGTGGGCGCGCGAAAGGCCGAGCGAGCGCGCCGCCTCCATCTGCCCGGTGGGGACGGAGGCGATGCCGGCGCGCAGGATCTCCCCGTAATAGGCGCCCGTGTTGAGGAAGAAGCCGATGGCCACCGCGCCCCAGGCCGAGACCTCGATGCCGGCGAAGGGCAGCCCGGCATAGACCAGCACCAGCAGCACCAGCGGCGGCAGGGCGCGGAACACGTCCACCCAGGCCGCCACCGCCCAGCGCAACGCCCGGCTGCGCGCGAGCGACAGCAGCGCCAGCAGCAGCCCGCCCAGGACGCCCACCGGCACCACCAGCAGCGAGAGCAGCACGGTCTGCACCAGCCCCATCCGCAGCAGCGGCCAGGCCTCCGCCAGGACCTCGGCGTTCAGGAAGGCGTCAGCGAACATGCCAGCGGCGCTCCACCCAGCGGCCCAGGATCACCACGGGCAGGAACAGGGCGAGGTAGGCGAGGGCCGCCAGCGTCAGCGGCGTCGGGTTGAAGGAGAAGGAGACGCCGGCCTGCGCCGCGCCCAGGATCTCCGGCACCGCCACCACCGAGGCCAGCGCCGTGCCCTTGGTGACGGCGATGGTGCGGTTGACCAGCGGCGGGATCACCAGCCGCAGCGCCTGCGGCAGCACCACGAGGACGAAGCAGGGCAGGAAGCGCAGGCCCAGCGCCCGCGCGGCCTCCCACTGCCCCTTCGCCACGGTGGTGATGCCGGCCCAGATGATCTCCTCCGCGAAGGCCATCAGCACCAGGGAGAGGGCCAGCCAGGCGGCGGCGAAGCCGGGCAGCGTCACGCCGGCCGCCGGCAGGCCGAAATACAGCAGCACGATCACCACCAGCGGCGGCACGGCGCGGAACAGGTCCACGGCGAAGACGATCAGCCAGTTGAGCGGCCGCACCCCCATGGCGCGCAGCACCGCCAGCGCCAGCCCCGCCAGCAGCCCGGCGGCGATGACGCAGAGCGCCAGCACCACCGTCACCCCCATGCCGGCGATGATCTTCGGCGCGTATTCGGCGGCGACGCGGGCGTTGAGGAAGGAGTCCGCGAAGCTCACCCGCAGCGGGGGTCCTGCGGGGTGGCGTCATGCCCCGGCAGGTCGGGCGGGCCATAGCCGGGGAAGATGATGTTCTCCGCCTGGTCCGGCCCCGGGCGGTCGCCGAACCAGCGCTCGCTGATGCGCGCCAGGGTGCCGTCGCGCTTCATGCAGGCCAGCGCGTCCTCCACCTGGTTGCGCAGCGCCCCCGAATCTCGGCGGAAGGGCGCGCCCCAATGCAGCTGCGTGCCCGGCAGCACCCAATCCGCCACGAACAAGGGCGTGCGCGACGCCGAATAGCGGATGACCGTGTTGCCCGAGAGGTTGGCATGGGCGCGCCCGGCCATGACGGCCTGCACCGCGTCGGGCTGGGTGTCGAAGGCCAGCAGGGTGAGGTTCAGCCGCTCGGCGTTGCGCGTCACCCATTGCTCGTAGGGGGTGCCCTTGTTCACGCTGATGGTCCTGCCGCGCAGGTCCTCCTCGCTGCGGATGGGCGGGGTGCCGCGGCGGATGCCGAATTGCAGCGCGGTCCAGAGGTAGCCCTCGGTGAAGAGCAGCGCCTCCGCGCGCTCGCGCGTCACCGTCACCGGGGCGCAGAGGAAGTCGTAGCGCCCGGCATTCAGCGCGGGGATGAGGCCGGAGAAGGAGGCGCTGTCCACGGTGAGTTCGCGCCCCAGGCGGCGCGCGACCTCGCGGAACATGTCCACCTGGAAGCCCTGGACGCCGCCGCGGCCATCGGGGAAGGCGTGCGGGGCGAAGGTGCCGTCCACCGCGCAGCGCAGCGGGGGCTGCGGCGCCTGCGCGAAGGCGGGCAGGGCAAGGGTGGCGGCCAGCAGGCCGGCCAGCAGGACGCGGGGCATCGGGTTGGTCCTTCCTCGTTGGGCGGCAGCCTTCCACGCGGCCCTGGGCCACGCAATCGGCATGGCGGTGCCCCATTCCCGCCAAAGTCGCGCGCCATGCTCAAAATCGTAGCAGGAGGATGCTGCGATGCAGCGTTTCGGTCTCGCCCTCGTCTTCTCCGGCCTGGCGCTCGTGCTGGGCGCGGTGGGCTTCCTCTTCGCCCGTGGCGCCAGCATCGGCACCGAGCCGGCGCTGATGGTCGCCGCAGCCGGGCTGCTGCTGGCCGGCGGCATGGCCTGCCTGGAGCGTGGGCAGCTCGCCCGCGCTCAGCCCTTCTCCGGGTAGAGCTCCAGCAGCGCGGCCTCGTTCGCCGCGCAGCGCCCGCGCTCGGTGATGAGGCCCGTCACCAGGCGCGCCGGCGTCACGTCGAAGGCGGGGTTGGCGGCCGGGCTGCCCTCGGCCGCCACGCGCACCGTCTCGATGCGCCCATCGGCGGTGCGGCCGGTGATGTCCGTCACCTCCGCGCCTGACCGCTCCTCGATCGGGATCTCGGCCACGCCGTCGCGCACCGTCATGTCCAGCGTGGAATGCGGCAGCGCCACCCAGAAGGGGATGCCGTTGTCCTTCGCGGCCAGCGCCTTGAGGTAGGTGCCGATCTTGTTCGCCACGTCGCCGGTGCGCGTGACGCGGTCGGTGCCGGTGATGACGATGTCCACCTCGCCATGCTGCATCAGGTGGCCGCCGGCATTGTCGGCCACCACCGTGTGGTTCACGCCGTGCCCGCCGAGTTCGAAGGCGGTCAGCGCCGCGCCCTGGTTGCGCGGGCGCGTCTCGTCCACCCAGACATGCACGTCCAGCCCCTTGTCATGCGCCATGTAGATGGGCGCCAGGGCGGTGCCCCAGTCCACCGTGGCCAGCCAGCCGGCGTTGCAATGCGTCAGCACGTTCACGCGGCCCTTGCGCCTGGCGATGGCCTCCAGCAGCGGCAGCCCGTTCTCGCCGATCAGGCGGCAGGTCTCGGCGTCGTCATCGGCGATCTCCGCGGCCTCGGCATAGGCTGCGGCGGCGCGTTCGGCGGGGGGCAGGTTGTGCAGGCGCGAGCGCTGGCGGTCCAGCGCCCAGCGAAGGTTGATGGCGGTGGGGCGCGTCTCCGCCAGGGTCTCCAGCGCCTCGTCCAGCCCGGCGGGGTCCGCGCGTATCGCCAGCGCGACGCCATAGGCGGCGACGGCGCCGATCAGCGGCGCGCCGCGCACCTGCATGGTGCGGATGGCGTGCGCGGCCTCCTGCCAGGTCGTCAGCCGCAGGATGTCCAGCGCCCAGGGCAGGCGCGTCTGGTCGAAGATGCGGACGTCGCCATCGGCCTCCGTCCACACACTCCTGTAGGGCGTCCCATTGATCTTCATCGCGCAACCCAATCTGATGGCGGGGGTCCGGGGGAGCCCTGCTCCCCCGGCTCCTTCAAACCCGCGCGTGCAACGCCGCGACCAGCGCGAACAGCCGGCGCGCCGTCTCGAAATCCAGGTTCACCCGGCCTTCCAGCCGCGTCACCAGCAGCTCCGCCGCCTCGTTGTGCAGCCCGCGCCGGCCCATGTCTATCGCCTGCACGCGGGCATCCATGGCGCCCGAGGTCACGGCTTCCTCATGCGTCTCCACCAGCATGTGGTAGTCCTTGATGAGGCGGCGGAACGGCCCCAGCACCAGGATGATGGCCCGCAGCGGCGCATCCTGCGCGTCGCGGATGTCCAGCACCAGGCGGCCCTCGCGCACGCTGAGGTGCAGCGCGAAGGGGCCCGGGGCGAGGCCCACGGGGTCGAAGCGGTTGCCCGCCAGCAGGTCCTCCACCGCCTGGCGCCGGTCCGCCTCGGCATAGGCCGAGGGCGGGGGCGGCGCGCCCGGCAGCTCGATGCGGACCAGGTGGCGGTCGGGCATGGCGCTACAGCGTGCCGGCGATGTTCAGCCGCGCCATCAGCCCCACCGTGGCGCCCTTCACGGGCCGCAGCAGCAGCGTGGTGACGAGGGCGAAGAGCGGCAGCACCACCAGCGCGTAGAACAGCACCGAGGGCTCATAGGCCTTTTCCGCCCAGAGGATGGGCGGGACGAAGAGGTGGCCGACGATGAAGATGGTGAAGTAGGGCGGCGCGTCGTCGGCGCGCAGGGTGCCCAGCGGCGCCTCGCAGACCTCGCAGCGGTCCACCACGCGCAGGAAGCCGCGGAACACCTTGCCCTGCCCGCAGATCGGGCAGCGGTTGAACAGGCCGCGCCGCAGGGCGAGGCCCAGCGGCGGCCTGGGCCAGCGCGCGCCTTGCGGCACGGGGATGTCGGGGGCTGTCTCGGGATCAGGCATGTTGCGCTGCACAATGCGACCTTTCGGGGCAGCATGGCAAGGTTTCTCGCCGCCTGCCATGCTGGTGGGGTGATGGACCGGCGCATCCTCTTCATCAACCCCAACGCCTCGGCGGCCTGCACGGCGGGCATCGCGGGGGCCATCGCGCCCTTCGGGCCGGGCATGGCGGTGGCGCAGCTGCCCGGTGGGCCGCCGGCTATCGCCTCCTGGCGGGACTGGTTCGCGGTGGCCGAGCCGCTGTGCCGCTTCGTGGAGGCGAACGCGGCCGATGCCTATGTCATCGCCTGCGTCAGCGACCCTGGCTTCGACGCCGTGCGCCAGGCCACGGCGCGCCCGGTCTTCGGCCTGTTCCGCTGCGCCGTGGCGGCGGCGGTGGCGCGCGGGGATGGCATCGGCGTGCTGGGATTCACCGCGGCCTCGGAGGCGCGGCACCGACGCATCCTCCAGGCCATGGGGCTGGAAACCCGGCTGGCGGCCTGGGAGGCGCTGGACCTGCCCATGGAGGTGCTGCCGGACCCCTTCGCCCCGCAAGCGCGCATCGCCGCCGCCGCCCGCCGCCTGCGCCAGGGCGGCGCGGGCGCGCTGATCCTGGGCTGCGCCGGGCTGGCCGGCCACGCCGCGCTGGCGGCCGCCGAATCCGGCCTGCCGGTGGTCGAGCCCTGCCGCGCCGCCGCCGCCCTGGCTTCGCTCGCGCTGCTGGAGAGATCGGAAGAGCACACG
>JBEQBS010000010.1:0-24861 GCA_041639675.1 Rubritepida sp.
TACCGGTGCCGACAACCTGGGCAGGCATTCCGCCGCCACCGCCGCCACCGCCGCGCGGGCCGCCGAAGCCGCCACCACCGCCGCCGAAGCCGCCGCCACGCGGGCCTCCGAAGCCACCACGGTCGCCGCCGCCGAAGCCGCCGCCACCGAAGTCACGCCGGGGCGGACGGTCGCCGAAGCCACCGCCGCCGCCGAAGCCGCCACCGCCGCCGAAGTCACGGCGCGGCGGACGGTCCCCGAAGTCGCGCCGGGGCGGACGGTCGCCGAAGCCGCCCGGGCCACGCGAGGCGCCGCCGCCGGGGCCGCGCTTCAGCTCGGTGATGCGGGTGACGAGGCGCCGGCCCGAGCGGTCGGTGCCGATCTCGCAGACCAGGATGTCGTCGGTATCCGGCTGGTCAATGCCGGAATCGGTCAGGGCGGAGGCGTGGAAGAACACGTCCTGCCCATCCGGGCCGAGCACGAAGCCGAAGCCCTTGCGCCCGTTGTACCACTTCACCTTGGCCTCGATCAGGCCCTCGCCGCCGCCGGCGGAAAAATCGTCAGACACGTCTTGTTCAATCCATGGAAAGTCACCCGCCCCGCGGGATGCAGGAAGGGATGCCGCTAGATTGGCACCCCGGCGCGCCGATTGCACGAAAAAAGAATCACCCGAAGCGCGATGGCGCGAAGGCGGGCAGCGCCGTGCCCGCCGCCACCAGCGCCGCCGAGGCCGGCGCCGCGGCCAGCCCGACATGCCCATGCCCGAAGCACAGCCACACATCGGCCGTCGCGCGCGCCGGGCCGATCACGGGCAGGCCGTCGGGGGTGGAGGGGCGATGGCCCATCCAGACCTGCCCGCCCTCCCCCTCCAGGCCCGGGAAGATGCCGCGCAGGCGTTCCGCCAGGATCTGCGCCCGCCGCCAGTCCGGCGCCGCCTCCAGCCCGGCGATCTCCACCTGGCCGGCCACGCGCAGCCCGCCATCGGTCAGCGTCACGCCCATCTTGCCGTCGCTGGGCATGACGGGGCGGCGCGGCGCGACGCCGGGCGCGGGAAACACCGCGTGGTAGCCGCGCTCGCTTTCCAGCGGGATGCGGTGGCCCAGCGCGCGGGCGAGCGGGGCGGAATGGATGCCGGCGGCCAGCACGGCGCGCGTTGCCGGCACCGCGCCGGCCTCGGTGCGCACGGCGCGCAGACGGCCGCCCTCGATGTCGAAACCAGTCGCACGGGCGGCGACGCGGGTGGCGCCACGCGATTCGGCCAGGGCCGTCAGCGCGGCCACGTATCCGCCGGGGTCGCGGCAATGCCCCCCCTGCCCCACCAGCACCCCCAGGCCGTAGCGCGCGGCCAGTTCCGGCTCCGTCTCGCGCAGCGCCGCCTCGTCCAGCTCCTCCCATTGCACGCCGGCATCGGCGCGGATGCGCCAGGCCAGCGCCTCGGCCACAAAGGCGGCGCGGTCGGGGAAGGCGTAGAGCAGGCCGTCGCGGCGGATGAGGTCGGGCCGCCCGGCGCGCGCCGCCAGGGCGGCGTGGCGGCCTGGCGCGTCGTGCAGCAGGCCGTGCAGGGCGGCGGCGGTGCGGCGTACCTGCGGCTCGGTCCAGCCGGAGCGGAGGTAGCGCAGCAGCCAGGGCGCCGCCGCCGGCAACCGCGCCGGGCGGATGGAGACCGGGCCCAGCGGGTCGCGCAGGAAGCCCGGGAGCTTGCGCCACAGCCCCGGCATGGAGGGCGGGATGACGCTGGCCGGCGAAAGCCAGGCCGCATTGCCGTAGCTGGCCGCCTGCGCCCCACCCGGCGGCCCGGGCTCGATGATCGTCACGGCATGGCCGGCATCCTGCAGCGCGAGCGCCAGGCAGGCGCCGAGGATGCCGCCGCCGATCACCGCGGCGTCAGCCACGGCGCATCGCGCTTGCATCGGGGGGTGGCAACGCTACCCTCGCGTGCATGATGCGAGTCCTCCTGCTGGCGCTCCTCATCCTGCCCGGGGCAGCCCTGCATGCCCAGCCGGCCACGCGCGAGCAGGCGGAGGCGATCCTGCGCCAGCCCCTCGCCGCCACGCATGGCCGCATGGAGGCGGAGCGGGTGATGACGCTGGCGGTGGGCAACGGCCTGCTGCGCCACTGCCGCTGGCGCTGGGAGGGCTTCTTCGACGAGCTGATGGCCCAGCACCGCGAAGGGCTGCGCCAGCCGGAGGCGCAGATGCAGCGCCTCGCCATCTGGCACGGCGCCTGGCAGGGCGAGGGCCTGCGCATCGCCCGCGAGGACCGGCCCGCCTGCGACGAGGCGCTGCGCGCCACGCTGCGCGCGCAGGCCCGCGCCCTGCTGGACCGCGGGCCGGCGCGCTGAGGGCTCAACCCGCCGCCAGCACCGCCCGCTTGGCCATGACGGAGACGAGGTGCGCGCGGTACTCGGCGGAGCCGTGGATGTCGCTGTTCAGCCCGTCCGCATCCTGCCGGATGGCGGCCACCGCATCGGCGCTCCAGTTGGCGGCAAGCGCCGCTTCCATGGCGGATTGCCGGAACACGCAGGGCCCGGCGCCGTTGATCGCCACCCGCACGCCCTGCGGCCCGCGCGAGACGAAGGCGCCGGCCATCACGTAGCGGCTGGCCGGGTTGCGCATCTTGGCATAGCCCGCCTTCTCCGGGATCGGGAAGGAGATGGCGGTCAGCAGCTCATCCGCTTCCAGCGCCGTGGTGAACATGCCGAGGAAGAAGTCATCGGCCGCGATCTTGCGCTTGCTGGTGTGCATCGTCGCGCCCAGGCCCAGCACCGCCGCCGGGTAGTCCGCCGCCGGGTCGTTGTTGGCCACGCTGCCGCCCAGGGTACCGCGGTTGCGCACCTGGGTGTCGCCGATGTGCTTGGCGACGAAGGCGAGCATGGGGATGGCGGCCTTCACCTCGGGGCTGGTGGCCACCGCCTCGTGCTTCGTCAGCGCGCCGATCACCAGCGCGTTCCCCTCGCGGCGGATGCCCTTCATCTCGGCGATGCCGGACAGGTCCACCAGGGCGGAGGGCTTGTTGAGGCGGTGCTTCAGCGCCGGGATGAGCGTGTGCCCGCCGGACACCGCCTTGGCGTCCGGGTCGGCCGCCAGCAGCTTCACCGCATCGGCGACGGAGGACGGCTTGTGATAGGCGAAATCATACATGCCCGGACTCCCTATTTCGTCCCGTGGATGATGGACCAGATCTTCGGCGGTGTCGCCGGCATCTCGACGTGATTCACGCCGAAGTCGCGCAGCGCATCCACCACCGCGTTGATGACCGCCGGCGGCGAGCCGATGGCGCCGACCTCGCCGCAGCCCTTCACGCCCAGCGGGTTGTGGGTGCACAGCGTGGTGTGCGTCGCCACGCTCACGGGCGCCAGGTCGTCGGCGCGCGGCATGGCGTAGTCCATCATGCTGGCGCTGAGGAGCTGCCCGCCCTCGTCATAGACGCAGGCCTCCAGCAGCGCCTGGCCGACGCCCTGCGCCACGCCGCCCTGCACCTGGCCCTCGACGATCATCGGGTTGATGACGCGGCCGACATCGTCCACGGCGGTGAAGTTGACCAGGGAAACCTTCCCGGTCTCCGGCTCGATCTCCACCTCGGCGATGTGGCAACCGCCGGGATAGGTGAAGTTCTTGGGGTCGTAGAAGGCTGTCTCCTCCAGCCCCGGCTCCAGCTCGTCATGCGGGAAGTTGTGCGGGACGTAGGCGGCCAGGCTGATCTCGGCCAGCGCCTTGGTCTTGTCGGTGCCGGCGACGCGGAAGGTGCCACGCTCGAACTCCACGTCCTCGACGGCGGCTTCCATCAAGTGCGCGGCGATCTTCTTCCCCTTGGCGATGATCTTGTCCATCGCCTTGTCCATGGCGCTGCCGCCGACGGCCAGCGAACGGCTGCCATAGGTGCCCATGCCGAAGGGCACCTTGGCAGTGTCGCCATGCACCACGTCCACATTGGCGATGGGCACGCCCAGCTTGTCGGCCACCAGCTGCGCGAAGGTCGTCTCATGCCCCTGGCCGTGGCTGTGGGCCCCCGTGAGCACGGTGACGCTGCCCGTTGGATGGACGCGGATGGTGCCGACCTCGTACAGCCCCGCCCGCGCGCCCAGGCTGCCCACCACGGCGGAGGGCGCGATGCCGCAGGCCTCCAGGTAGGTGCTGATGCCGATGCCGCGCAGCCGGCCGCGCGCCTTGGCCTCGGCGCGGCGCGCCTCGAAGCCATGCCAGCCGGAGGTCTCCAGCGCCTGGGACAGAGTGGAGAAGTAGTCGCCGCTGTCATATTCCAGCGCCACCGGCGTCTGGTAGGGGAAGGCGTCGGTGGCGATGAAGTTGCGCCTGCGCAGCTCCACCCGGTCGAAGCCGCATTGCTTCGCCGCGACATCCACCAGGCGCTCCAGCAGATAGGTCGCCTCCGGCCTTCCGGCGCCGCGATAGGCGTCCACCGGCACGGTGTTGGTGAAGACCGCCTTCACCTCGGCATAGATGGCCGGCGTCCTGTACACCCCGGCCAGCAGCGTGGCGTAGAGGTAGGTGGGCACGCAGGGCGCGAAGGTGGAGAGATAGGCGCCCATGTTCGCCTGGGTCTGCACGTGCAGCGCCAGGAAGGTGCCGTCCTTGTCCAGCGCCAGCTCCGCGCGCGTGACGTGGTCGCGCCCATGCGCGTCCGACATGAAGGACTCCGTGCGGTCGGCCGTCCACTTCACCGGCCGGCCCAGCCTGTGCGCGGCCCAGGTGACGATCGCCTCCTCGGCATAGTGGTAGATCTTGGAGCCGAAGCCGCCGCCCACGTCGGGCGCCACGACGCGCAGCTTCGATTCCGGGATGTTCAGCACGAAGGCGCCCATCAGCAGGCGGATGACGTGCGGGTTCTGGCTGGTGGTGTAGAGGGTGTGCTCGCCCGTCGTCGCGTCGTAGTCGCCGATGGCGGCGCGCGGCTCCATCGCGTTGGGCACCAGGCGGTTGTTCGTCGTCTCGAACACCACGCGATGCGCGGCTCCGGCGAAGGCCGCGTCAACGGCCGCCTTCTCGCCGATGTGCCAGTCGTAGCAGAGGTTGGAGGGCACGGCCTCATGCACCGCCGGCGCGCCGGGGGCCTGGGCTTGCGCCATGGTGGTGGCGCTGGGCAGCACCTCGTAGGACACGGTGATCGCCTCGGCGGCGTCGCGCGCGTGCTGGCGCGTGTCGGCGACCACCACCGCCACCGGGTCGCCCACGTGGCGCACCTTGCCCTCGGCCAGCACGGGGTGCTTCGGCTCCGCCATCGGCGTGCCGTCCTTGTTGTGGATCTGCCAGCCGCACGGGATGCCGCCCACCGCCGCCATGTCCGCGCCGGTGTACACCGCGCGCACGCCGGGCATGCCCTTCGCCGCCGCCGTGTCCAGCGCCGTGATCCGCGCATGGGCGTGCGGCGAGCGAAGGATGAAGGCGTGCAGCTGGCCGGGGCGGTTGATGTCGTCGGTGTACTGGCCGCGGCCGGACAGGAAGCGCAAATCCTCCTTGCGGCGGACGCTGGCGCCTATGCCTTCGAATGGGGCCATCACGTTCATGGCGGTCGTTCCTCCCGTATGTGTGATCCGGCGCGGGGTTGGTCCCCGCTGCCGGCAGCGTGATGGGCCGCGCTACTCCGCCGCGGCGGCCAGGCTTTCGCGGCGGCCGTGCATCACGTCCTGCGCGGCGGCGATGGCCTTCACGATGTTGTGGTAGCCGGTGCAGCGGCAGAGGTTGCCTTCCAGCCCCTCGCGGATCTCGGCCTCGCTGAGGCCCTGCGGGTTCTTCTGCACCAGGTCCACCGCGCTCATCACCATGCCCGGCGTGCAGAAGCCGCATTGCAGGGCGTGGTACTCGCGGAAGGCCTCCTGCATCGGGTGCAGCGTGCCGTCCGGCTTCGCCAGCCCCTCGATGGTGGTGACGGAGGCGCCCTCGCAGGCCACGGCCAGGGTGGTGCAGGCCTTCACCGACTCGCCGTCCATGTGCACCACGCAGGCGCCGCACTGGCTGGTGTCGCAGCCGACATGGGTGCCGGTCAGGCGCAGCTGCTCGCGCAGCACCTCCACCAGCAGGGTCCGGCCCTCGACCTCGACCGTGTGCGCGGTCCCGTTCACGCTGAGGCTCACTTGCGGCATCTGGGCCCTCCCTGGCATTCGCTGGGGCGGAGCGTTGCGCGCGGCGCGGGCAGCGTCAAGCTTCCGGCGGGGATGCCTGGAGCGTCAGCACGCGGCCGCGCGTGGCCAGCAGCGCCACCCCCAGCAGCAGCGTGCCGAGCGGCCAGAGCGCGAAGACGCCCAGCCCCAGCAGCGCGCCGAACATGCCCGCGCCCACCGCCACCTCGGGGTCCGCATTGCCCAGGTAGGGCAGCACCAGGGTGCAGTTGCCCAGGGCCAGGGCCAGCATCAGCGCCTGGAAGCCCCAGAACAGCCACTTCACCGCGCGCCCGAGGGGCGTGCGCGGCGCCCGCGCCCGGAAGGTCAGGACGGGCGGCCGATGCGGAGCCTCGGGCTGCGCCCTGCGGTCAGCGGGCGCAGGATCAGGCGGCACGGAAGGCGGTGGGGGGCAGGTTGTGCAGCAAGGGGTTCTCCGCCGCCGGCCGGTCGTTCAGGTGGCAGGCGGAGAGGTGCCCGCCCTCCACGTCCCTCAACGCCGGCTCCTCGGTGCGGCAGCGGTCATGCGCGTAGGGGCAGCGGGTGTGGAAGCGGCAGCCGGGCGGCGGGCGGATCGGGCTGGGCACGTCCCCTTGCAGGGTGATGCGCTTCCGCGCCGCGCCGGGCACCGGCACCGGCACGGCGGAGAGCAGCGCCTCCGTGTAGGGGTGCCGCGGCCGGCCGAACAGCGAGCGCCGGTCCGCCACCTCGACGATCTTGCCCAGGTACATCACCGCCACGCGGTGCGTCATGTGCTCGACGATGGCGAGGTCGTGGCTGATGAACAGCATCGCCAGCCCCAGCTCGGACTGGAGGTCCTGCAGCAGGTTGACGATCTGCGCCTTCACCGAGACGTCGAGCGCGGAGACGGCCTCGTCGCAGACGATCAGGTCCGGCTCCGCCGCCAGCGCGCGGGCGATGCCGATGCGCTGGCGCTGGCCGCCGCTGAACTCGTGCGGCCAGCGGCCCACGGCGTCGCGCGGCAGGCGAACCTTGTCCATCAGGCCGGCGATGCGGGCGTCGAGGTCCGCGGCGTCCTTCGCCAGGCCGAAGTTGCGGATGGGCTCGGCCAGGATGTCGCGCACGCGCATGCGCGGGTTCAGGCTGCTGAACGGGTCCTGGAAGACCACCTGCATCTGCCGGCGCAGCGGCCGCAGCGTGGAGGCCGGCATGTCGTCAATCCGCGTGCCGTTCAGCACCACCTGCCCGGCCGTCAGCGGGAACAGCCGCAGCACCGCCTTGCCCACGGTGGACTTGCCGCAGCCGGATTCGCCGACCAGCGACAGCGTCTCGCCCTTGGCGATGGAAAAGCTCACGCCATCCACCGCATAGACGTTGCCCACGGTGGTGCCGAACAGCCCGCCGCGGATGGGGAAGTGCTTCTTGAGGTCGCTGACCTCCAGGATCGCCTGGCTCATGCCGCCAGCACCCCTTCCTTCTCGGCATAGTGGCAGGCGGCGATGTGGCCGGGCGCCTTCTCCTCCAGCCCCGGCGGGACGGCGCGGCAGAAATCCGTCGCCTTCGGGCAGCGCGTGGCGAAGACGCAGCCGGGGATCTTCTGCTTGAGGCTCGGCACCAGCCCGGGAATCTCCGCCAGCCGCGAGGTTTCGCCGGACAGCGAGGAGCCCAGCTTGGGCACGGATCCCAGCAGCCCCTGGGTGTAGGGATGCTTCGGGCTGCGGAAGAGCTGCCCGACCGGCGCCTCCTCCACCTTCCTGCCGGCATACATCACCACCACCCGCTCCGCGACCTCCGCCACCACGCCGAGGTCATGGGTGATGAGGACGATCGCGGCGCCGACGGTGTTCTTCAGGTCGCGCATCAGGTCGAGGATCTGCGCCTGGATGGTCACGTCCAGCGCCGTGGTCGGCTCGTCGGCGATCAGCAGCTTGGGGTTGCAGGCCAGGGCGATGGCGATCATCACCCGCTGCCGCATGCCGCCGGAAAGCTGGTGCGGATACTCCCGCACGCGCCGCCCGGGCTCGGGGATGCCGACCAGGCGCAGCATCTCCACCGCGCGCTCCTCGGCGGCGGCCTTGGACAGGCCCTGGTGCAGCCGCAGCGTCTCGCCGATCTGCCGGCCGTTGGTGAGCACCGGGTTCAGGCTGGTCATCGGCTCCTGGAAGATCATGCTGATCTCGTTGCCGCGGATGGCGCGCATCTCGCGGTCGCTCAGCGTGAGCAGGTCCTTGCCGCCGAAGCGGATGGACCCCGCGATCTTCCCCGGCGGCTCCGGGATGAGGCGGAGGATGGACATGGCGGTGACGGACTTGCCGCAGCCGCTTTCGCCCACCACCGCCAGCGTCTCGCCGGCGCGCACGCTGAAGGAGACGCCGTCAACGGCGCGGTTCACGCCGTCCATGGTGCGGAAATGCGTCTGGAGGTTCTCGACCTCCAGCAGCACGGGGCGGGTGTCCTGCATGGTCATGGCGTTCACAGCCGCTTCGCCAGGCGCGGGTCAATGGCGTCGCGCAGGCCGTCGCCGACCAGGTTCACCGCCAGGACCGTGATGGAGAGGAAGATGGCCGGGAAGAAGACGATGTAGGGCTTCACCTGCCACAGCGCGCGGCCCTCTGCCATGATGTTCCCCCAGGAGGGGATGATGGGCGGGGTGCCCGCGCCGATGAAGCTCAGGATCGCCTCCGTGATCATCGCCGCCGCGCAGATGTAGGTGGCCTGCACGGTGAGCGGCGCGAGCGTGTTGGGCAGGATGTGCTTGAAGATGATGGCCGGCGTGCGCGTGCCCGAGGCCACCGCCGCCTCCACATAGGGCTGCTCCCTCAGCGACAGCACGACGCCGCGCACGAGGCGCGACACGCGCGGGATCTCCGCGATGGTGATGGCGATGATGACGTTCTGCACCGAGCCGCGCGTGAGCGCCATCAGCGCGATGGCCAGCAGGATGGGCGGGATGGACATCATGCCGTCCATCACCCGCATGATGATGGAATCCGCGATGCGGTTGAACCCGCTCATCAGCCCGATGAACAGCCCGATGGCGCTGGCCAGGATGGCCACCGAGAAGCCCACCAGCAGCGACACCCGCGCGCCGTAGAGCACGCGCGAATACACGTCACGCCCCAGCATGTCCGAGCCGAACCAGAACTGCGCCGAGGGCTCGCGCGTGCGCAGCGCGGGCGCCAGCGCCGTGGGGTCCTTCGTCCACAGCACGGGCGCGAAGACGGCGATGAACAGCATCAGCAGCAGCAGCACCGCGCCGAATGCCATGGTGGGGTTGCGCCGGATGAAGCCGAGCAGGCCCCGCCTGGGCTTCACGTCCGGCAGGATGTCGGGCATCGGCGGCGCCACCGCGGTGCCCGGCGGGATGGTGATCGCCGACATCAGTAGCGGATCCTCGGGTCGAACAGGGTGTAGAGGAGGTCAATCAGCAGGTTGACCAGCACGTAGACGAAGGAGAAGAGCAGCACGACGCCCTGGATCACCGGATAGTCGCGCCGCAGGATGGCATCCACCGTCAGCCGGCCGAGGCCTGGGATGGCGAAGACGCTTTCCGTCACCACCGCCCCGCCGATCAGCAGCGCCAGCCCGATGCCCACCACGGTGACGATCGGCACCGCCGCGTTCTTCAGCGCGTGCACGAACAGGATGCCCGCCTGGTTGGCGCCCTTGGCCCGCGCCGTGCGGATGTAGTCCTGGCCCAGCACCTCCAGCATCGTCGCGCGGGTGATGCGCGCGATCAGCGCGATGTACACGCCGCCCAGCGCGATGGCGGGCAGGACCAGGTTCTCCAGCCAGGGCAGGAAGCCTTCGCGGAAGGGCGTGTAGCCCTGCACCGGCAGCCAATCCAGCTCCAGCGCGAAGACATAGGCCAGCAGGTAGCCCACCACGAAGACGGGCACGGAGAAGCCCAGCACCGCGAAGCCCATCACCGCGCGGTCAATCGCCGTGCCCTGCTTCCAGGCCGCCACCACGCCCATCGGCACCGCGATGGACACGGCGAGGATGAGGGTGAGCACGCAGAGCGAGAGCGTCGGCTCCACCCGCTGCGCGATCATCGTGCTCACCGGCAGGTTGGTGAAGATGGAGGTGCCGAGGTCGCCCGACAGGATGTCCCCCACCCAGGCGCCGAAGCGCACGAGGTAGGGGCGATCCAGGCCGAGCGACGCGCGGATGCGCTCCACATCCTCCGGCGTCGCCTGGTCGCCGGCGATCACCGCCGCCGGGTCGCCCGGCGCCAGGTAGAGCAGCGAGAAGACGAAGAGCGCCACCACCGCCATGACGGGAATGGTGGCGAGGATTCGGCGGAGGATATAGGCCCACATGGCGCGATCAGACCCCAGGCGTCACGACTTGGAAACACCCCAGGCGAAGGGAATCGGTCCCTTCACCACGCCCGAGACGTTGCGGCGCCACGCTTGGTAGCCCAGGAAGAAGCCGGTGGGCACATAGACCACGTTCTCCAGCGCCGCACGGTTCAGGCCGCGCATGGCGACCTTCTCGGCCTCCAGGTCCGGCGCCTCGAACCACTCCGTCACCTTCTGCTCGACGGCGGGGATGTTGGGCCAGCCGAACCAGGCGCCGTCGCCATTGGCGCGGATGGCGGTATAGGCCGCCGGGTTGGTGCAGTCGGCGCCGGCATGCCAGGAGAAGAAGATGTTCCACCCCCCGGCGCTGGGCGGGGTCTTCATGGCGCGGCGCTGGCCCACCGTGCCCCAGTCGGTGGCCACGAAATCCACGGTCATGCCCAGGCGGCGCAGCAAATCCGCCGTCACGTCGCCCTGGGCCTTGGTGATGGGCTGGTCCTGCGCCGCCAGCACCGTCACGGGCTGGCCGGCATAGCCGCTTTCCCGCAGCAGGGCGCGCGCGGCGTCCAGGTTGCGGGGGCCGGAGATCACCTCGCCGCCCTCCTCGTTGTACAGCGGCGTGCCGGGGGTGAAGAAGCCGGGCAGGCGCTTCCACAGCGCCTCGTCGCTGCCCACCAGGGCGCGCATGTAGTCCTCCTGGCTCATCGCCATGAGGATGGCGCGGCGCGCGCGCACGTCGTTGAAGGGCGGGTGCAGGTGGTTCAGCCGGAAGGCGCCGATGTTGCCCAGCGGGTCGGCGATGTCCACCTGCACGTTGCGGTTGCGGCGCAGCAGCGGCACCAGGTCGGTCAGCGCGTTCTCCCACCAGTCCACCTCGCCGTTCTGCAGGGCCGACGAGGCGGTGGCGGGGTCGGGCATGATGGCCCATTCGACGCGATCCACCAGCATGCGCTTGCCGCCGGCCAGCCAGTTCGCGGCCTCCTGCCGCGGCACGTAGCCGTCGAAGCGCTGGAACACCGCGCGCGCGCCCGGCACCCATTCGTTGCGCACAAAGCGGCAAGGGCCGGAGCCGACGTATTCCGTGATCTGCTGGAAGGGATCGGTGCGGGCGATCCGCTCGGGCATGATGAAGGCCATGGGCGCGTTGTTCTTGCCCAGGGCGTAGAGCATCTTCGGGTAGGGGCGGCTGAGCACCCAGCGGAAGCTGCGGTCATCCACCGCCACCAGCTCCTGCTGGATCGCGCGGATCATCAGCCCCATGGGGTCGCGCGCCATCCAGCGCGTCAGGCTGGCCACCACGTCGCGCGCGCGCACCGGCTCGTTGTCGTGGAAGCGCAGCCCCTCGCGCAGGCGGAAGGTCCAGGTGCGGCCGTCGGCGCTGGTTTCCTCGCTTTCCACCATCTGGCGCTGCGGCACCAGCTGGTCGTTGATGCCATACAGCGTGTCCCACACCAGCACGGCGGCGTTGCGCACCACGTATTGCGTGCCCCAGATGGGATCGAAATTCGCGAGGTTCGCCTGCGGCACGAAGCGCAGCGTGCGGGCATTGGCGCCCTGGCTGAGCGCGGGGGCGGCGATGCCCGACGCGGCCAGCGCGGCGCCGGCGCCAATGAAGGTCCTGCGATCCATTCGTGATGCTCTCCCAAACCCTGTCATGCCCGGTGCTTCACCCGGTTGCGATGGAGCGTGCCGCAATCCTGTGCACCCCGGAAGGGGAAGCGCCGGGATCGCCGCATCGGCACCCTGCCTTGCAGCAACCGTGCCAGTTCAGGTGCTCTTGCCGATGTTCCAGAACACGGTGGCCGGGGTGCGGAAGGCGCCCGTCACCCGGCGGTTCAGCGCGGTGGGCTGCCAGTAGTAGCCCAGCGGAACGTAGGGCAGGCTCTGCATCGCCTGGCGGTTCAGCCGGCGCGCGATGGCCTGCTGCTCGGCCTCCGTCTCGGCGTCCAGGAAGGCCAGGCGGTCGCGCTCGATGGCCGGGTCGTCGGGCCAGCCGAACCAGGCATTTGCCCCGTTGGCGCGCAGGAACAGGTGCACCGGCGGCAGTGCCAGCGCATCGCCGCTGCCGGTGGTGTGGAAGATGCTCCAGCCGCCGCGCTCCACCGGCTCGCGCGAGGCACGGCGCTGCACCAGCGTGCCCCAGTCGCTCGCCACCAGCTCCACGTTCATGCCCATGCGGCGCAGCAGGTCGTGGGTCACCAGGCCCAGCGCGTTGATCTGCGGGTAGTCGCTGGGCGTGATGAGCACCACGCGCTCGCCATTGTAGCCGCTCTCGCGCAGCGCGGCGCGGGCGCGCTCCACGCTGCGGACCTTGAGGATCTCCGCGCCCTCGTCGGTGGCCAGCGGCGTGTTGGCGGGGAAGACGCCTTCCATCACGCCCCACATGCGCGGATCCTCGCCGGCGACGGCGCGCAGATAGTCGCGCTGGTCCACCGCCATCGCCACCGCCTGGCGCACGCGCGGGTTGTTGAAGGGCGCATGCAGGTGGTTGAAGCGCAGGCAGCCATATTGGCCGTGCAGCAGGCGCTGCTCCACCACCGCCTCGCGCGAGCGGCGCAGCACCGGCAGCAGGTCGTGCACCGCGTATTCCCAGTAGTCCTGCTCGCCCTGCGCCATGGCGCCGGCCGCGGTGGCGGCGTCCGAGATCACCGTCCAGTCCACGCGCTCCACGCGGGCCACCTTGCCGCCGGCCAGCCCGTCGGGGGCCTCCTGCCGCGGCACGTAGCCGTCGAAGCGCGCCCACACGGCGCGCGCGCCGGGGCTCCATTGGTCGGGCAGGAAACGGAAGGGGCCGGAGCCGGTGGCGTCGCGCACCTGGGTGCCGGCATCGGTGGCGGCCAGGCGCTCGGGCAGGATGAAGGCCGGGCCCTGGCCGCGGCCCAGCGCCAGGGCCAGCAGCGGGAAGGGCCGGCGCAGCCGCGCCTCGAAGCGCCGGTCGTCCAGCGCGCGCCATTCCTCCACCGCCGCGCCGGCGACCTGGCCGAAGGTCTCGCGCTGCTGCCAGCGGCGGATGGAGGCGATGCAGTCGGCCGAGCGCACCGGCTGGTTGTCGTGGAAGCGCAGCCCCTCGCGCAGGGTGAAGCGCCAGGCGAGGCGGTCGTCGCTCACCTCCCAGCCCTCCAGCATCTGCGGGCGCACGCGGCCCTGCGAATCCTCGGCCGTCAGCGTGTCATAGACCAGGAAGCCGTGGTTGCGGGTGACGACGGCGGTGGTCCAGATCGGGTCCAGGCTGGTGAGGTTGGCCTGCGGGATGACGCGCAGCGTGCGCGCCGCCTGGGCGGATGCGTCATGCACCGCGAAGGGGGCGGCGAGCGCCCCGAGGAGCAAGGGGCGCCGCTGCATCGGTCAGGTCCTCCTGAGGTTCCAGAAGATGGCGAAGCCGGGCACCCGGTCCGCCAGGTTGCGCCGGAAGGCGGTGACGGAGCGATAGGCGCCGACCGGGATGAAGGGCACCTCGTCCATCGCCACGCGCTGCATCTCGCGCGCGATGCGCTGCTGGGCGGGCAGGTCGGGCGCGTCGAACCACTGGTCGCGCAGCTCCTCCAGCCGGGGGATGGTCGGCCAGCCGGGCCAGGAGTTCAGCCCGTTGCCGCGCAGCGGGAAGTGGCCCGCGGGGTCCATGAAGTCGGTCGAACTGAAGGAGGTGAGCAGCATGGACCAGCCGCCGCGCTCCAGCGGCTCGCGCGAGGCGCGGCGCTGCACCACCGTGCCCCAGTCGGTGATGACGATGTCGGCATTCACCTGCATGCGCCGCAGCAGGTCGGCGCAGACCTGCGTCATGGCGGCGGGTGCGAGGATGTCCGTCGGCCCGATCAGCCGCATGGGCTGGTTGGTGTAGCCGGCCTCCCGCAGCAGGGCACGGGCGCGGTCCAGGCTGCGCGGGCCGCGCAGCGGCTCCAGCCCCTCGTCATTCGCCAGCGGGGTGCCGGGGGTGAAGACGCCGGTGCCGGTGACATAGAGCGACGGGTCGGTGCCCACCACCGCCTGCATGAAGTCCTCCTGGTTGATGGCGGGCAGGAAGGCCTGGCGGACGCGCTTGTCGTTGAAGGGCGGGTGCAGGTGGTTGAAGCGCAGGATGCCGGTGAGCGGCAGCGGGTCAATGGCATCCAGCGCCACGTTGCGGTTGCGGCGCAGCAGCTGCTGGATTTCCGGCGGCGGCTGCTCGTACCAGTCAATCTCGCCGGTCTGGAGCGCCCCGGCGGCGGTGCTGGCATCCACGATGATGTGCCATTCCAGCCGCTCGAAATGGGGGCGCTTGCCGCCGGCGGTGAAGGAGGCGGCGGCCTGGTTCGGCACATAGTCCGGGTTGCGCTCATAGACCACCAGGCTGCCGCTGTTGAACTCGCGCGGCACGAAGCGGAAGGGGCCGGAGCCGATGGTCTCGCGGATCTGCTGGAAGGGATCGGTGCGGGCGATGCGCTCGGGCATCATGAAGGCCACCGGGTTCACCGGCGAGGCGAGCGCCTGGAACAGCAGCGGGAAGGGCTTCTTCAGCCGGAAGCGGATGGTGCGGTCGTCGGCCGCCGATACCTCCTCCAGCGCGCGCTCCAGCTGCTGGCCCGAGGGGTTGCGCTTCATCCAGCGGGTGATGGATGCCACGCAGTCGGCGGCGCGCACCGCCTCGCCATCATGCCACTTCAGCCCGTCGCGCAGGGTGATGGACACGGAAAGCCGGTCGTCGCTGACCGTGTGGCCGGACGCCATCTGCGGCTGCGGGCGGAACTGCGCGTCCATGCCGTAGAGCGTGTCATAGACCAGGAAGCCGTGGTTGCGGGTGACGTTGGCCGTGGTCCAGATCGGGTCCAGGCTGGTGAGGTTGGCCTGCGGCACGAAGCGCAGCGGCCGCGCCGCCTGGCCATGGCCCAGGCGCGGCGCCGCCAGCGTGGCGGCGGAGGCGGAAAGCAGGAAGGCGCGGCGGTCCATCGGGGGCTCCGGCAATTTCGGTCGCATGGAGCGTGACATGTCGGATGAACGGGCCGCAAGGGGGCCGCAACCCGTTGCGCCAGGCGCCGCCGGGCCCGACGATGCCGGCATGAGCGACATGACCAAGCTGGCCGATGCCGCCGCGCTGGCCTTCCGCCTGCATGCGGCGCAGCGCCGCAAGGGCACCACCATCCCCTATGTCGCGCACCTGATGGCGGTTGCCGCCCTGGTGCTGGAACATGGCGGCGACGAGGAGCAGGCCGCCGCCGCCCTGCTGCACGACGCCATCGAGGATTGCGGCCCGCAGCAAGAGGCCGGGATCGCCGCCCGGCTGGGCCCGCGCGTGGCCGCCATGGTGCGCGCCTGCACGGATGCCGAGGTGACGCCCAAGCCGCCCTGGCACGCCCGCAAGGCCGCCTACATCGCCCAGCTGGCGACGGCGCCGGCGGATGCGCTGCTCGTCTCGGCCTGCGACAAGCTGCACAATGCCCGCGCCATCGTGGGCGACCTGCGGGCGCTGGGGCCGGGGATGATGGCGCGCTTCACCGGCGGGCTGGACGGCACGCTGTGGTACTACGCCGCGCTGCTGGAGGCCTTCCGCGCCCGCGCCGCCCTGCCGCCCCGCCTGCTGGAGGAGCTGGCGGAGGCGGTGGCGGCGATGGCGCGGCTGGCGGGCGGTCAGCCCTCCCAGCCGTAGTCGCGCTTCGCGGCCTCGCGCGTCAGCAGCCCATCGGCCACGTCCTGCGCCACCAGGGCGGGGTCGCGCGCCGCGGGGTCGCCCATGCCGCCGCCGCCAGGCAGCTTCAGCAGCAGGTGCCGGCCCTTGGGGATCACCTGGAAGCCCTTGGTGCGCAGCACGGTGCCGGCGGCGTCGTCCAGCCCCACCCAGCCGGCGGCGCCCTGCCCGCCGCCGAAGCGGCCGGCCGGCGGATTGGCCACGCGGTCGAAGATGGCGTTCACCGCGAATTCGGCGTCGCCCTTGGCGCCGATCTCCATGACCTGCCCGAAGCCGCCGCGGGTGCGCCCCGCCCCGCCGGAATCCGGCCGCAGCTCCTTGCGCCAGAAGATCACGGGCGCGACGTTCTCCGTCGCCTCCACCGGCATGGTGCGCACGCCGGAGGGGAAGGCGATGCCGTCCAGCCCGTCCTTGCCCGGCCGCGCGCCGGTGCCGCCGCTGTTGAAGGTGATGACCTCGAAATCCTCGGTTTCCGCCGCCTGGCCCGACACCTGCGAGCCGCCGCGCAGGGGCGGGTTCCACAGGGCCGAGGCGCCCTCGGCGTTCACGCGATCCGGCACGGCGCCGGCCAGGCAGCCCATCATCAGGTCGGGCAGCAATTGCCCCACCACGTGCCGGACGCTGACCGGATAGGGGCGCGGGGCGTTGAGGATGCAGCCCTCCGGGATCTCCATGCGGAAGGGCGCGAGCGACGCCCAGTTGTTGGGGATCTCGGGCGCCACCACGCACTTGATCCCGAAGCAGGAATAGGCGCGGCTATAGGCGGCCGGCACGTTGATGCCCCGCGTGGACAGGCCGGAGGTGCCGGCGAAATCCACCGTGATGGCGTCCGCGCCGATGGTCATGGCGGCCTTCAGCGTCACCGGCGCCTCGTAGCCGTCGGAGCGGATTTCGGCACGGTGCGTGCCCGGCGGCAGCTTCGCGATCTCCGCCACCGTCGCCTTCAGCGAGGCGTCGAAGATGAAGGCGGCCAGCTCGTCCAGGCCTTCCATCCGGTACTCGGCCATCATCTCCGTCAGGCGGCGCGCGCCGGCGTCGTTGCAGGCGCAGAGGCTGTAGATGTCGCCCTCCAGCTCCACCGGCGTGCGGGAGCCGGCGCGGATGAAGTCGAAGAAGGTTTCGTTCGGCGCGCCGCGGTCGAAGCACTTGACGATGGGGATGTAGAGCCCTTCCTCGAAGACGCTCCGCCCCTCCGGCCCCATCCCCAGCCCGCCGATGTCAATGATGTGCGCGGTGTTGGCGAAGAGGCCGACCATGCGCCCTTCGTGGAAGGCGGGCGTCACCACCGTCAGGTCATGCAGGTGGCCGGTGCCCAGCCAGGGGTCGTTGGTGATGTAGTGGTCGCCCGGCTGCATCGTGGCGGCCGGGAACTTCGCCAGGAAGTGGCCGACGCTTTCCATCATGGAGTTGACGTGGCCCGGCGTGCCGGTGACGGCCTGGGCCAGCATGCGCCCCTGGAGGTCGAAGATGCCGGCGGACAGGTCGCCCGCCTCGCGCACCGTGGTGCTGAAGGCGGTGCGGATCATGGTCTGCGCCTGCTCCTCCACCACGGCGATGAGGCGGTTCCACTGGATCTGGCGCTGGATGAGGTCGAGGGCGTCCATCAGGCGTGCTCCAGCTCCAGGTATCCCAGCCCATCCACGCGGCATTGCCATCCCGGCCCCACCAGCGTGCTCGTCTCCGCCTCCGCCACGATGCAGGGCCCTGCCACGCGGCAGCCCGGCGGCATGGCGGCGCGGTCGTAGATCGCCCAGTCCGCCACCGCGCCCGTCGCCGTGTCGCGCACGCGCTGCACGCGGATGGGCGCCGGCGCGGGCGCGTCATGCGGCTCGGCCACCGGCTCGGCGGTGTCCACCACCGTGGCGACGGTGACGGCGAAGCTCAGCACCTCCACGTCGCTGCCCGGCACCGGGCGGTCGTAGAAGCGGGCGTATTCGCGGTCGTAGGCGGCGCGGATGGCGGCGACATCCTCCGGGCCGAGTTCGCGCACCGGCAGCGCCACCGCGATCTCGTGCCCCTGGCCGACATAGCGCATGTAGGCGATGCGCGTCTCCTGCGTCGGCGCGCCGAAGCTGCCCTCCGCCACGGTGCGCGTCGCCTCCTCGCTCATCGCCGCCAGCAGGGCGTTCACCCCGGCCAGGTCGAAGCGCGCGAAGCGGGTGTAGAGGCTCTTCACCACCTCATAGCCCACGGGCGCGCGCAGGAAGCCGATGGCGCTGCCCACACCCGCGCCGGAGGGGACCAGGATGCGGTTGACGCCGATCTTCTCCGCCACGCGGCAGCCATGCACCGGCCCGCCGCCGCCGAAGGCGATGATGGCGCGCCCCTCATAGGATTTCGCGCTCTCGATGGCGTGCACGCGCGCGGCATTGGCCATGTTCTCGTCCACCACCTCGACGACGCCCAGCGCCGCCATGCCGGCCTCCAGCCCCAGCCCGGCGCCGACCGCGCGCGCCATCGCGCCTTCCGCGGCCGCCACGTCCAGGCGCAGCGAGCCTCCGGCGAAGCTTTCGGGGTCGTAGCGGCCCAGCAGCAGGTTGGCATCCGTCACCGCCGGCTGCGTGCCGCCACGGCCGTAGCAGGCCGGGCCGGGATCGGCGCCCGCGGATTCGGGACCGACCTGGATGCGCCCCATGCCGTCCAGATGCGCGAGGCTGCCGCCGCCGGCACCGATCTCCACCATCTCGATCACCGGGATGCGCAGCGGCAGGCCCGAGCCCTTGCGGAAGCGGCCGACGCGCGCGACCTCGAAGCTGCGGCTGGCCTGGGGCGAGAAGCCGTCAATCAGGCACACCTTGGCGGTGGTGCCGCCCATGTCGAAGGACAGCACCTTCTCCCACCCGCGCTGGCGGGCCACATGCGCCGAGAAGATGGCGCCCCCCGCCGGCCCGGATTCCACCAGGCGGATCGGGAAGCGCGCGGCGGTGGCCACCGTGGTCAGCCCGCCGCCGGACAGCATCAGGAACAGCGGCGCCGCCATGCCCATCGCGCGCAGCCCGGCCTCCAGCCGCCCCAGGTAGGAGGCCATCAGCGGCTGCACATAGGCATTGGCGACGGTGGTGGAGAAGCGCTCCCATTCGCGCATCTCCGGGCTCACCTCGCTGGACAGCGACACCGGCACGCCCGGCAGCGCCTCGGCCAGGATTGCCGCCGCGCGGCGCTCATGCACCGGGTTCACGAAGGCGTGCAGGAAGCCCACCGCCAGCGCCTCGATGCCCTCATCCTTCAGCAGCGGCACCAGGGCACGCAGCGCCGCCTCGTCCAGCGGGCGCAGCACCTTCCCCGTGTTGTCCAGCCGCTCGGGCACCGGCAGGCGCCACTTGCGCGGCACCAGCGGCCTGGGCAGCTCGATGTTCAGGTCGTACTGGTCGTAGCGGCTCTCATTGCCCAGGGCGAGGACGTCGCGGAAGCCCTCCGTGGTCAGCAGCGCGGTGCGCGCGCCCTTCCGCTCGATCAGCGCGTTGGTGGCCAGGGTGGTGCCATGGATCATCAGCGCCACATCCGCCGCGGCGAGGCCGGCCTTGGCCAGCACGGCGCGCACGCCCTCCAGCACGCCCAGCTCCGGCGCATGCGGCGTGGTCAGCACCTTGGCGGTCCAGCGCTGGCGGTGATCCTCCGCCACCAGGGCCTCCAGCGCGACATCGGTGAAGGTGCCGCCGATGTCGGCGGCGAGCCTTGCGTCGCTCACCATCCCCGCACGATCCCCCCATCCGTGCGCAGGATGCTGCCGGTGATGTAGGCCGCCTGGTTCGAGCACAGGAAGGCCACCAGCGGCCCGTATTCCTCCGGGTTGCCGTAGCGCCCGGCCGGGATGGTCTTGCTGCGCTCGGCGATCACCTCGTCCACCGTCTTGCCCTGGCGCTTGGCCAGGCTGCCCGCCGTCTCCAGGCTGCGGTCGGTGCGGATGGCGCCCGGCGCCACGATGTTGCAGGTCACGCCCTCATGCGCCACCTCGGCGCTCAGCGTTTTCATCCAGCCCATGATGGAGGCGCGCAGCGTGTTGCTCAGCACCATGTTCGGCAGGGGCTGCACCATGCCGGTGCTGCCCACGTTGATGATGCGGCCCCATTTCTGCGCGCGCATCCCCGGCAGCACCGCATTGGCCACGCGGATGGGCGAGAGCACGATGCGCTGGAACCAGGTCGTCAGCGCCTCCTCCGTCACCTCCAGCGCCGGGCCCGGCGGCGGGCCGCCATGGTTCTGCACCAGGATGTCCACCCCGCCCATCGCCTTCGCGGCACCCGCGGCCAGCGCATCCATCTGCGCGCCCTCCGCCACGTCGGCGACGATTCCCGTCGCGCTGGCCGCGCCGGCGGCGCGCAGCGCGGCGCAGGCGGCATCCAGGCTCGCCTGGTCGCGGCCGGTGATGACCAGGTGCGCGCCACCCTCGGCCAGCGCATCGGCCACCGAGCGGCCAAGCCCCTTGGAGGCGCCCATCACCAGGGCGCGACGCCCCGCAAGACCCAGATCCATGTATCAGAACTCCCGGAACACACGTGTCGCGGCGCAGCCTGTCCCCGGCGGGCATGGCTGGCAAGACGGGTGGCCCGCGCTATACCCAGCCGTCATCCGAGGAACGCCCAAGCCATGGCCAAGCCCGTCCTGCTCGTCACCCGCAAGCTGCCCGAGGCGATCGAGGCCGAGGCCGCGCGCCTCTTCGACGCGCGCCTGAACAGCGCCGACGATGGCTGGTTCCGCGACGGCGCCGCCATCGCCCGGCGTGCCGCCGAATGCGGCGCCGCCGGCATCCTCTGCGCCGCTGGCGACCCGATGGGCGAGGCGACGGTGAACGCCCTGCCTGCCAGCGTGAAGGCCATCGCCACCTTCAGCGTCGGATACGACCATGTCGGCGTCGCGGCCGCCCGGGCCCGCGGCATCACCGTGACCAACACGCCCGACGTGCTGAGCTTCGCCACCGCCGAGACGGCGATGACCCTGATGCTGATGGCCGCCCGCCGCGCCGGCGAGGGCGAGCGCATGGTCCGCGCCGGAACGTGGGAGGGCTGGGCGCCGACCCAGCTGATGGGCGTGACGCTGGAAGGCAAGCGCCTGGGCATCCTCGGCTTCGGCCGCATCGGCCGCGAGCTGGCAGCGATGGCGCGCGGCTTCCGCATGGAGATCCATTACCGCGACATCCAGAAGCTGCCGCCGGAGCTGGAGCAGGGCGCGACCTTCCACGACAGCGACGATGCCTTCCTGGGCGCGATTGACGTGCTCTCCATGCACGTCCCCGGCGGCGCCGGCACCGCGAAGTGGCTGAACCGCGGGCGCCTGGCGAAGATGAGGCGCGGCGCCCTGGTGGTGAACAGCGGCCGCGGCGGCAGCGTGGACGACGAAGCACTGGTCGAGGCGCTGCGCTCCGGGCAGGTCCGCGCCGCCGGGCTGGACGTGTATGACGGCGAGCCGCGCATCTTCCCCGGCTACCTGGGGCTGGAGAATGTGGCGCTGCTGCCGCACCTGGGCAGCGCCACCATCGAGACGCGCGACGCCATGGGCCGCCGCGCGCTGGAGAACCTGGAGGCGGTGCTGCTGACGGGCAGCCCCGCCCCGCACGAGGTGCGCTGAACCGCCGGCCGCGGTCCCGCGTTCCGAATCCGCCGCGGCTTCACGCCTCCGGGCCATGCGGCCCTTCGGCGATCCGCGTCAGCGGGACCGCACCTGCCGCAGGAAGCCGGCGCTCTTCTCGTTCAGCGCCGCCGCCTGGGCCGACAGGTCGCCGGAGGCGCCGAGCATCTCGTTCGCCGCCCGCCCGGTCTCGGCCGAGGCGGCGCGCACGTCCTCGATGCGGCGCGCCACCGTGCCCGTGCCCTCCGCCACCAGCGAGGCGGAGCGCGCGATCTCCCGCGTCGCCGCGCCCTGCTCCTCCACCGCGGCGGCGATGGCGGCCGTCACCTCGTTCATGCGCTCGATGGTGGAGGAGATGTTGCGCAGCGCCGCCACCGCCTCCTGCGTCGTGCCCTGGATGCCGCCGATCTGCCCGGCGATCTCCTCCGTCGCCTTCGCCGTCTGCGCCGCCAGGTTCTTCACCTCGCTCGCCACCACGGCGAAGCCCTTGCCGGCCTCGCCCGCCCGCGCCGCCTCGATGGTGGCGTTCAGCGCCAGCAGGTTGGTCTGCCCGGCGATGTCGCTGATGAGGCGCACCACGTCGCCGATCTTGCTCGCCGCCTGGGCCAGTCCCTGCACCGTGCCGTCGGTGGCCTGCGCCTCGGCCGCCGCCGCGCGCGCCACCTCCGCGCCCTCGGCCACCTGGCGGGTGATCTCGGCCACGCTGGCCGCCAGCTCCTCCGCGCTCGCCGCCACGGCCTGCACGTCGGCGCCCGCCCGGCCCGACACCTCGGCCACCGCGTCGGCCTCGCGGCCCGAAACCTCGGCGGCGCCGGAGAGCGAACGCGCGCTGGCCTGCATCTGCTCGGCGGCGCTCGCCACGCGGGCGATCACGCCGCCCACCTCGCTCTCGAACTCGTCGGCCAGGCGCGCCTGGGCCGTCACCAGGCTCCAGGCCAGCATGGGCCCGGCGTAGCGGCCCTGCTTGTCCATGATGGCGCTGACCTGCAGCTCCACCACCTCGCCGCCGATCTCCACGCGGGCGCGGTGCGGCAGGCGGGAGGGATCGGCCAGGATGGCGCGGATGCGCGCCGGCTCCTTGTGGAAGACGTCCAGGCTGCGGCCCACCGGGTCCCCCGCCAGAGCGGGGACGCGCGCGGCCAGCTGCGCCATGATCTCGCGCGACCGCGCATTGGCGTAGCGCACGGCGAAGTCGCCCGAGGGGTCGGCCATCATGACGCCGACCGTCATCTGCTCGATCATCTGGCCCTGGCGGAAGGCATGGTCCACCGTGCCGCGCAGCTCCTCCAGCGCCACGGCGATCTGGCCGATCTCGTCACGGCGGTCGCGGTCGCCCACCGGCTCGGTGGTCTCGCCGGCCGCGATGCGGCGCACCGCGGCGGCCAGGCGCCCCAGCGGCGTGCCGATGGCGCGCGAGGTGAGCCAGGAGGAGCCCAGCAGGATCAGCGCCACCACGCCGCCGATCATCCAGACGGAGTCCAGCGAGGCGGACATCGCCGCCGTGGCATCGCCCGCCCGCGCCTCGGCGGTGGCGGACAGCAGCCGCGTCGCCTCGCCCACCTCGGCCAGCGCGCGCTCCCGCAGCTGGGTCACGGGGCCGGTGTGCAGCTCGGTGATGCGCTGATTGAGGTCCAGCAGGCGCTCGGCCTCGCGCGTCACCGCCTCGGCCGATTCGCCCATGCGGCGCATGTCGGCCTGCAGCGACGCCTCGGCGGCGGCGACCAGGCGGCGGGCATGCACGCGGCTCTGCGCCGCCGCGCGCCGCACCCGGGCGGCCACGGCGGGGTCGCCCGTGGTGAGGTAGCGCTGGATGCTCATCCGCGCGTCGTTCACCGTGCCGGTGAAGGTGGCCAGGATGTCGCGCAGCTCCTCCCGCGCCTCGCCGGCCATGGCGAATTGCAGGTTGGCCGTCGCGGCCTCCAGCGCCTGGTCGAAGGGGGCGAAGGCGGGGAAGAACTCGCGGTCGCGCCGCGTCACCATCTCCTGCCGCAGGGCGATGCCGGCGGCATAGGTTTCGCCCAGCTCGCGCAGCGTGGCGGAAAGGCGCTCCAGCTCCGCCCGCGCCGCGCCGGGCGCGGCCAGGGCACGCTCCAGCTCCCCGCGCGCCCGGGCGAGCGCCGCGGTGATCCCCTCCGCCTCCCGCGTGATGGCGGGGGCATCCTGCGCGACCAGGGCGCCGCGCCAGGCGTTGTTCGCGTTCAGCACCTCCATCCCGACGTTGCGGGCCTGGGCGCGCAGGGCCACGGCCGCGCGCTCGCCCAGCTGCGCCTCCGCCGCCAGGTTGCCCTGGCGCAGCACCAGCAGCACCAGCACGCCCAGCAGGGCCATCGCCAGCCCGGCACTGGCCGCGAGCTTCTTCGCGACGGAAAGGTTGCGGAGGAATCGCATCATGCAGGCTCCAGCGGGGTTCGTTCCGCGCGCACCCTGCACGCCCCGCCTTAAGGCCGGGTGAAGGCTCGACAGCCCCGATGCCCCCGCCCATAACCGGAAGGCCGCGCCGCAGGGGGATGCCGCCGCCATGATGTTCGACTTCGAGACGCTGCCCGCCGCCGACCGCTACAAGCTGGTCGTCTCCACCGTGGTGCCGCGCCCGGTGGCCTGGGTGGTCAGCCAGGACGAGGCCGGTGTGCTGAACGCCGCCCCCTACTCCTTCTTCAACGCCCTGACCGACGACCCCGTGGTGCTGGCCATCGGCATCGGCCCGCGCCCGGACGGCGCGCGCAAGGACACGCTGGGCAACATCCGCGCCACCGGGCAGTTCGTGGTGAACCTGGTCAGCCACGCCCAGCTGGCGGCGATGAACGTCACGGCGATAGACTTCCCGCCCGAGGTGGACGAGCTTGCCGAGGCCGGCCTCTCCACCCTGCCCTCCGCCAAGGTCCGCCCGCCGCGCATCGCCGGCGCCCCGGTGGCGCTGGAATGCGAGACCTTCCAGCTCATCCCCGTCGGCCACCACACGGTAGTGCTGGGCAAGGTGCTGGCGATGCACGTGGCCGACGAGGCGATGCTGGACGTGGAGAAGAAGTACGTGGACACGCCGAAGCTCGACCTGGTGGGCCGCATGCATGGCCGCGGCTGGTATGCCCTGACCGACAGCCGCGTGGAGGTGCCGCGCATCGCCCTGAAGGACTGGAAGCGGGGCGGCTGAGGCCCTATACCGCGGGGCAGATGAGAATGCCTCGCACCCACAGCCGGTGAGCGCCGCGCTGCTCCCCCTGGCGGCGCCGCGCCGCCCCTGGCTGCCGCTGCTGGCCGCGGCGCTGCTCGCCCTGCCGATCCTG
>JBEQBS010000011.1:0-24436 GCA_041639675.1 Rubritepida sp.
TGAACCACCCCGACGCGCCGGCCCTGAAGGCCGCCCTGGCCGCCGCCCGCGCCCGTGCGCAGACCCCCTGGCCCGCCGTGCCCGCCGCCGGCGGCACGCTGGAACCGGGCGCCGTGGATTCCCGGGTGCCGGCCCTGCGCGCACGCCTCGCCGCCACCGACCCGCAGATGGCCGCCCGCCCCGGTTCGGGTGCCGAATACGATGCCGCGCTGGTCGCGGCCGTGCGGCGCTTCCAGGCCCAGGCGGGGCTGGAGGCCGATGGGCGCATCGGCATCGCCACCTTCGGCGCGCTGAACCGCACGCCGCAGGCGCAGGTGAACCAGCTCCGCGTGGCGATGGACATGCGCCGCGGCATGGCCGCCCCGCCGCGCGAGCGCCGGGTGGAGGTGAACGTCCCCGATTTCCGCCTGCTGGTGATCGAGGATGAGCGCACGCTGATGGACATGGCGGTGGTGGTGGGCCGCCCGGCCCGGGCCACGCCGATGATCGTCACCCGCCTCACCTCCGTGCAGTTCAACCCGCCCTGGGGGGTGCCGCAGCGCCTGGCGAAGGAGGACATGCTGCCCCGGCTGCGGCGCGACCCCACCAGCCTCCAGGCGCGCGGCATCCGCATCTTCCGCCGCGTGGATGGCGAGGTGGTGGAGGTGGACCCCACCACGGTGGACTGGCGCGCGGTCAACCCCGACCGCTTCCCCTTCTTCCTGCGCCAGGATGCGGGCGACCTGAACGCCCTGGGCAAGCTGAAGTTCATCATGCCCAACAATGACGACATCTTCCTGCACGACACGCCGGACCGGCAGTATTTCCGCCGCTCCGACCGCGCGCATTCCTCGGGCTGCATCCGGCTGGAGCGCCCGATGGACTTCCTGATGCTGGTGCTCGACGGCATGCCGGGCTGGGACCGCGAAAGGGCGGACCGCGTCCTGGCGTCGCGCGCCACATCCGTCGCCTCGCTGCGGCGGCAACTGCCCATCCGCCTTCACTACTCGACCGTCACCGTCGCGGGGGCCGAGGTCCGGGTCCGTCAGGACATCTACGGGCTGGACGAGGCCTATGCGCGTGCCATGGATGCGCGCGCCAACCGCGTGCCGGTGGCCTCGCGGAGCTGAGACCATGCGACTCTTCCATCATGCCTGCCCGGCCTGCGATGCCGGGGAGGAATGCACCCCCGTTGCCCGCCGCGTGATGCTGGGCGCCGCCTTCGGCCTGCTGACGGCCCCGGCCATGGCGCGCGCCCAGGCATCCGGCACCCGCAGCATCGGCATCCGCCGCGCCCAGACCGGCGATGCCTTCCGCGGCGTCTACTGGCGCGACGGCCGCTACGACCGCGAGGCGCTGCGCCGGCTGGACGAGGTGCTGCGCGACCCGCATTTGGACGAGCCGACGCCGATGGACCCCCGCGTCTTCGACATCCTGGTGCAGGTGCAGCGGCGCCTCGGCTCGGACGAGACCTGGAACGTCATCAGCGCCTATCGCGCGCCGGAAAGCAACGCGGCGCGGGCGCGGGAATCCCGCCGCGTCTCGCGCGTGTCGCTGCACATGTCGGGCATGGCGCTGGATTGCCGCCTGCCGGACCGCGACGCCATGGGCATCGCCCGCGTGGCGGCGGAGATGCAGACCGGCGGCGTCGGGCTGTATCGCCGCGACGGCTTCGTGCACCTGGATTGCGGGCCGGCCCGGCGCTGGTAGCTACTGCCGCTGCGTCCCGGCCGCCGGGGCGTTGCCGCGCAGGCAGTCCGGCATGAAGGCCTTGCGCGGCTCGCCCGACAGGTTGCGGCTGCGCGCATCGGCGTTGCAGCCGCGCATGCGCTCCTGCTGGGCCTGCTGCGCGGCGCTCGGCGCGCGCGCCTCCGCCAGGGCGGGCAGCGGCGCCAGCAGGGCGGCGAGGATGGCGAGTTGCCGGAGCATGCGTGTCTTCCCGCGCAGGTTGTCGCCTCCTTGGTCGCACCGGCGGCGGGGGCTTGGCAAGCGCCCCCCCGGCCGCGCTTAATCGGCCCATGCCCGATTCGGCCCTCGCCCTGCAGATGGCGGACATGATCCGCCGCTGGCACGGCATCGCACCCCCTTCCGCCTGCGCCCCGCAGGCGCTCGCCGAGCTGGAGGCGGTGATCGCCGCCCTGGCGGAGCTGGACGGCACCGTTCCCTTCGACTGCGAGGCGGCGCAGTTCGAGGCCGCCCTGCTGGAATGCCGCGAGCCATGAATCCCGAAGCGCTGGTCGAGCTGTCGCTGACCGAGGCGGCGGATGCCTTCCGCCGCGGCGAGGTGAGCGCGACGCAGCTGCTGGAGGCCGCCCTGCTGCGCATCCGCCGCGCCGCGCCTTCCACCAACGCGGTGATCAGGCTGGACGAGTCCCAGGCCAGGCTGGCGGCGCATGTGGCGGATTCCGCCCGCGGCACCGGCGCGGCGCTGGGCCCGCTGGCCGGCGTGCCGCTGATGCACAAGGACATGTTCGACCGCGAGGGGCGCATCAGCACCGCGGGCAGCGTGATCTGGCGGGACCGCATCGCCAGGCGGACGGCGACGGTGCTGAAGCGGCTGGACGCCGCCGGCGCGCTGGACCTCGGCACGCTGCACATGGCGGAGTTCGCGCAGAACGCCACCGGCCACAACCGGCACCTGGGCGATTGCCGCAACCCCTGGAACCCGGACCACGTCACCGGCGGCTCCTCCTCGGGCTCCGGCGCGGCGGTGGCGGCGCGCATGGTGTGGGGGGCGCTGGGCTCGGACACCGGCGGCTCGGTGCGGCTGCCGGCGGCGATGTGCGGCGTCTCGGGCCTCAAGCCCACCCATGGGCGGGTGCCGCGGACGGGGGCCATGCCGCTGTCCTTCTCGACCGACACGGTGGGCGTGCTGGCCCGCACGGCGCGCGACTTGGCGCGGCTGCTGGAGGTGATCGCGGGGCAGGACCCGACGGACCCCGCCAGCAGCGCCCAGCCCGTGCCCTCCTGCGAGGCGGCGCTGGATGGCGACCTGCGCGGGATGCGCATCGGCGTGCTGGAGCCCGGCTTCGTGGACGGCGCCGAGGAGGAGGTGCTGCGCGCCTTCCTGCCGGCGCTGGATGCGCTGCGCGCGCGGGGTGCGACGCTGGTGCCCGTGGCGCCGGCCATCATGCCCGCGGTGATGGCCTATACCGCGCTGGTGTCGCGCAGCGAGGCCGCGATGATCCATGCGCAATGGATGCGCGAGCGGCCGGGCGACTATGGCGGCGCGCTGGCGGCGCGCATCTATGCCGGCTATGCCGTGCCGGCCAGCCTTTATGCCGAGGCGCTGGCCCGGCGCGGCGGCGTGTTGCGGGAGTTCTGCCGCCAAGCCTTCGCGGGGGCGGATCTGCTGCTGGCGCCCACCCTGCGCGTGCGCGTGCCCACCCGCGCCGAGACGGACGCCGATGCCGACCCGGCGAACTGGGGGCGGCTGATGGCGCTGTCGGTCAATACCCGGCCCTTCAACTACCTCGGCCTGCCCGTGGCCTCCGTGCCCTGCGGCTTCGACGCGCGCGGGCTGCCGGTGGGCATGCAGGTGATCGGCCGCCCCTTCGCCGAGGCCAAGGTGCTGCGCGCCGCCGACGCCTTCCAGCGCGAGACCGACTGGCACATGCAGGCGCCGCCGGCCTTTTGACACCCGGCCCGCCGCTGGGCAGGCTGCGCAACGACCCGAGGAGGCAAAGCCCATGTCCCGAATCATCCCGATGGCTGCGCTCGGCCTGGTGCTGGCGGCCGGCGCCCTGGCGCAGCAGGCCAAGCAGCCGGCGCAGGACGCCCTGCCCAACTGGCGGGCCGAGCCGCGCTACCAGACGCTGACGCTCAATGCCGGCTTCGAGCCCGACCCGCGCGAGGTGCGCGTGGAGGCGGGCGGCGAGCGCGAGGCCAATGCCATCCGCCCCGAATGCGCCGGCTGGATTGACTTCTCCCGCCCCGATGTGGACCTGAACTACACGGCCGGGCAATACCCGCTGGTCATCAGCGCCGTCAGCGCGGTGGACACCACGATCGTGGTGAACGATTCCGAGGGCAACTGGCACTGCAACGACGATTTCGAGGGGCTGAACCCCGGCGTGGTGTTCCGCCAGCCCCGCAGCGGCAACTACAACATCTGGGTCGGCACCTTCGAGCGCGGCCGGCCGCAGCCGGCCACGGTGCGCGTCAGCGAGATCCTGCCGGCCTCGCAGCAGCGGCGTTAGTCAGCGTGGCGCCATCCGCAGGGCGCCGTCCACGCGGATGGTCTCGCCGTTGAGGTAGCCGTTCTCCACGATGTGCATGGCGAGCCGGGCGTATTCGTCCGGCGCGCCCAGCCGGTGCGGGTTGGGCACGCCCTGGGCCAGCGATTCCTTCACCGGGTCCGGCAGGCGCTGGAGCATGGGCGTGTCCATGATGCCCGGCGCGATGGTGCAGACACGGATGCCCCTGGAGGCGAGGTCGCGCGCGGCCACCAGCGTCATGCCGATGACGCCGGCCTTGGAGGAGGCATAGGGAATCTGCCCGATCTGCCCCTCATAGCCGGCGATGGAGGCGGTGAGGATGCACACGCCGCGCTCGCCATCCACGACGCTCGTGCGCGCCATGGCGGCGGCGGCCAGCCGCAGCGCGTTGAAGCTGCCGGTGAGGTTGACGCGGATCACCGCCTCGTAATGCGCAAGGCTGCCGGGGCTGCCATCCTTCTCCAGGATGCGCAGCGCGCCGCCGCGGCCGGCGCAATGCACCAGCACGCGCACCGGGCCCATCGCCTCGGCCTGGGCCACCGCCTCCTGCATCGTCGCCTCGTCCGCCACGTCGGCCACGGCGAAGGCGCCGCCCAGCGAGGCGGCGACCGCGGCGCCGTCGGAGGCCGCCTGGTCCACCACCAGCACCTTCGCGCCGGCCGCCGCCAGCCGCCTCGCCGTGGCCAGCCCCAGCCCCGAGGCGCCGCCCGTCACGATGGCGACCGCACCCTGCACGTCCATGCCGTTCCCTCCTGCTTCGTCGGCGGCAGCGCATCACGCGGTGGCGGTTGACGCAAGCGGGGCAGGGCGCGGACCATGCGCGCAACACCACCGAGGACACGCCATGCCGCTGCTGGCACGACAGGCCGCGCGCGACCCCGGGAAGATCTGCGCCTTCTTCCCCGAGACCAACGAGAGCCTGACCTTCGCCGAGCTGGATGCCGGGGCGAACCGCATCGCCAACGGCCTCGTCGGGCTGGGGCTGGAGGCCGGGGAGGGCGTGGCGCTGCTGCTGGCCAATGGCCCGGATTTCCTGTTGGCGCTGTATGGCGCCAAGCGGGCGGGGCTGATGGTGACGCCGCTCTCCATCCATCTCCGCCCGCACGAGGTGGCGCATGTGCTGCGTGATTCCGGCGCGCGGGTCATCATCGCCGATGCGGCGCTGGAAGGGCTGGCGGCGGCGCTGGACCTGGAAGGCGTGCCGCATCGCTACGCCACCGGCGGCGGGCTGCCGGGCCATGCGCCCTTCGCCTGGCTGTCCTCGGGCCAGCCGGACACCTGGCCGGAGCCGCCGCGGCCGATCGGGCGGGATTTCCTCTACTCCTCCGGCACCACCGGCCTGCCCAAGGGCATCCGCCGGCCGTTGATTCCGTGGGAGCAGCGGCATGAGCCTGAATTCGACATGACGTGGAAGGTGCTCTACGGCTTCGGGGAGGATACCGTCTATCTCTCGCCGGCGCCGCTCTATCACGCGGCCCCGCTGCGCTACGTGCAGCGCGCGATGGACCATGGCGGCAGCGCCGTCATCCTGCGGAAATTCGACGCGGAAGGGTGCCTGCGCGCCATCCAGGAATGCGGGGTGACGCACAGCCAATGGGTGCCGACCATGTTCGCCCGCCTGCTGGCACTGCCGGAGGCGGTGCGCGCGGCGCATGACCTGTCCACCCATCGCTGCGCCATCCATGCCGCCGCGCCCTGCCCGCCGGCGGTGAAGCGCCAGATGATCGCCTGGTGGGGGCCGATCCTGCGCGAATACTACGCGGGCAGCGAGGGCGTGGGCACCACCGTGATCTCCTCCGAGGAATGGCTGGCGCGGCCGGGCAGCGTCGGCCGCCCGGCCTATGGCGCGGTGCACGTGACGGATGAGGAGGGGCACGAACTGCCGCCGGGGGAGGTGGGGCGCGTGTGGTTTAGCGGCGGCGCGCGCTTCGCCTACCACAACGACCCGGAGAAGACCGCCGCCTGCTACAATGGACAGGGCTGGGCCACGCTGGGCGACCTGGGCTGGCTGGATGGCGAGGGCTACCTGTTCCTCAGCGACCGACGGGCGGACCTGATCCTGTCGGGCGGGGTCAACGTCTATCCGGCGGAGATCGAGGCGGTGCTGGCGCAGCACCCCGATGTCTCCGAATGCGCCGTCATCGGCGTGCGGGACGACGACCTGGGGGAGGTGCCGTTGGCCCTGGTGGTGCCGCGCGGCGATGCGCCGGATGCGGCTGCCATCCTGGCCCATGCGCGCGCCCGGCTGGGCCGGCTGAAGCAGCCGCGCGCCGTGGAGTTCGTGGCGGAGCTGCCGCGCTCCGAAGCCGGGAAGCTGCTGCGCCGCTTGCTCAAGGAGCGATTCATGGCATGAGGCGCGCCATGCTGCGCGTCACCGAAATCCGCCTGCCGCTGGACCACGCCCCCGGCGCCCTGGACGATGCCCTGGCCGAACGCCTGGGCGGCGCGCCGATCCGCTATTCCGTGTTCCGCCGCGGCTACGATGCGCGCAACCCGCGGCGCATCATGCTGTCCTACACCGTGGATGCCGAGGTGGAGGGCGAAGCGGCGCTGCTGGGGCGGGATGCCCGGCTGCGCCCCTCCCCGGACATGGCGTACCGCTTCGTGGCGCGAGCCCCGGCGGGGATGGAGGAGCGCCCGGTGGTGATCGGCGCCGGGCCCTGCGGCTTCATGTGCGCCCTCATCCTCGCCCAGGCCGGGTTCCGCCCCATCGTGATCGAGCGCGGGCCGGCGGTGCGCCCGCGCACGAAGCAGACCTGGGATTTGTGGCGGCGCGGCATCCTGCACCCCGAGGGCAACGTGCAGTTCGGCGAGGGCGGCGCCGGCACCTTCAGCGATGGCAAGCTGTGGAGCCAGATCCGCGACCCCTTCTTCTTCGGCCGCAAGCTGCTGGAGGAGTTCGTGAAGGCCGGCGCGCCGGAGGAGATCCTGTTCATCTCCAAGCCGCATGTCGGCACCTTCCGCCTGGTGAGCATGGTCGAGCGCATCCGCGCCGAGATCGAAAGCCTGGGCGGCGAGTACCGCTTCGACACCCGCGTGGAGGGGCTGGCGCTGGACCCCGCCACCCGCGCCCTGCGCGGCCTGCACCTGAGCGACGGCACGCTGCTGCCCGCGCGCCACGCCGTGCTGGCCATCGGCCATTCGGCGCGCGACAGCTTCGCCATGCTGCATGGGCAGGGCGTGGCGATGGAGGCCAAGCCGTTCAGCATCGGCGTGCGGATCGAGCATCCGCAGGCGCTGATCAACGCGCGCCGCTTCGGGCCCAATGCCGGAAACCCGCTGCTGGGCGCCGCCGACTACCGGCTGGTGCACCATGCCGCCAATGGGCGCGGCGTCTATTCCTTCTGCATGTGCCCCGGCGGGCGCGTGGTGGCCGCGGCCAGCGAACCGGGGCGCCTGGTGACCAACGGCATGAGCCAGTACCAGCGCGACGAGCGCAACGCCAATGCCGGCATCGTGGTCGGCATCAGCCCCGCCGACTACCCGGGCGGGCCGCTGGCGGGCGTGGCGTTCCAGCGGCGGTGGGAGGAGGCGGCCTTCCACGCCGGCGGCGGCGCCTGGCGCGCGCCGGCGCAGCTGGTGGGGGATTTCCTCGAAGGGCGTGCGTCAACGGCGCTGGGCGCGGTGGTGCCGTCCTACCTGCCCGGCGTCACGCCCACCGACCTGTCGCCCTGCCTGCCCGATTTCGCCGTGGCGGCGATGCGCGAGGCGCTGGCGGCCTTCGAGAAGGACATCCCTGGCTTCGCCATGCGCGATGCCGTGCTGACGGGGGTGGAGACGCGAACCTCCTCGCCGCTGCGCATCCCGCGCGGCGAGGATTGCGTGAGCCTGAACACGCCCGGCCTGTACCCGGCCGGCGAGGGCGCGGGCTATGCCGGCGGAATCATGTCCGCCGGGGTGGACGGCATCCGCGTGGCCGAGGCGGTGTCGCTGGCGATGACCGGGGGCGGGGCGGTGCGGTCATCGGGGCGGCACAAGGATGACAGCGTCAGCTACGGGTAGCTTTATCCCTCGCATCCACCGCCTTGATCCGCGCCCGCGCCTCCGCCCATTCCGCATCGCCCCAGGCGGCGTAGTCCATGTAGGTGCCGGCCCCCGAGGCGCGGTGCTGCGCGCCGTCCAGGGCGATGGTCTCGCCGGTGATCCAGGAGGCGCCTTCACTCAGCAGGAAGGCGGCCAGGGTGCCGATGTCCTCGGCCGTGCCGGTGCGGCGCAGCGGGTTCCGCGCGCTCCACTTCCCCGCGGGGTCCTCGGCGCCGGGGCGGATGCGGGCCAGCATCCCCTCGGTGGGGATCAGCCCGGGCGAGATGGCGTTCAGCCGGATGCCATGCGGCCCCCATTCCAGCGCCAGCGAGCGCGTCATCCCCTCGATGGCCGCCTTGCTCATGGCGGAGGGCACGACGAAGGGTGCGCCCGTGCGCGTCCAGGTCACCAGGATGCTCACCACCGCGCCGCCGGAACGGGCCGCGATCCAGCGCCGGCCCAGCGCGTGGGTGACGTGGAAGGTGCCGTGCAGCACCGTGTCCGCCACCGCGCGGAAGCCGCGGGGCGAGATGTCCTCCGTGCGGCTCAGGAAGTTGCCGGCGGCGTTGTTCACCAGCTGCGTCGGCCCGGCGCCGGCCGCGAAGGAGCGTTCCAGGGCCGCCGCCACCGCCTCGGCGTCGCGGATGTCCACCGCCTGCCAGCGCGCGCCCAGCGGGGCGGCCGCCTCCTCCAGCACCGCGGCGCGGCGGCCCCAGATCTCCACCTGGGCGCCGCAGGCGTGCAGGGCGCGCGCCATCATCAGCCCCAGCCCGGTGCCGCCGCCCGTGACCAGCACGCGCGCGCCGGCCAGCGCGTCCTCGCGCAGCACCATCAGAGGCGCAGGCCCAGGCGGTTCACCCGCGCCTCCTCCTCCGTCGCCGTGCGCTGGATGAAGGCGGCGTAGTCCTCCGGGCCCAGGTATTCCAGCGGCATGTCCAGCCGGCGCAGCGTCGCCACATGGGCGGGGTCGTGCAGCGCCACCCGGAAGCCCTCATGCAGGCGGCGCACGATGTCCGGCTCCATCCCCAGCGGGCCGACCAAGCCATAGGGTGAGGTGACGGCCATGTCGTAGCCCAGCTCCCGCAGCGTCGGCACGTTCGGCCAGCGCCAGGAGCGCTCGCGCGACCAGACGTTGAGCGCGCGCAGCCGCCCTTGCTCCACCAGCTCCACCACGCCGGAGCCGGTGGCGGAGGCGTCAATGTGCCCGCCGATCAGCGCCGGCACCGCGTCGCCCTCGCCGCGGAAGGGCACGTGCTCGATTTCGATGCGCTCGGCCGCCGCCAGGTCCACCAGGGTCAGGTGCGGGGTGCCGTTGGCGCCGGTATTGCCCATCTTCACCATGCCCGGCCGGCGGCGCGCATCGGCCACCACATCCGCCCATGTCTGGTAGGGGGATTCCGCGCGCACGCAGATGGCGAAGAGATAGCCGGTGAGGTGGATGACCGGCGTGAAGTCGGTGCGCGGGTTGAAGGCCATGCGCTGCATGAAGGGCAGGCGGATGGCGGGCAGGGCGAACTGCCCCAGCGTGTAGCCGTCCGGCCGCACGTTGCGCATGTTGGCGGCCGGCAGGGTGCCGCCGCCGCCGGGCCGGTTCTCGATGATGACCTGCTGGCCGAAGGCGCGCGTCGCGGCCTCGGCGAAGGCGCGCATCTGCACGTCGGTCGCGCCGCCGGCGGGGAAGGCGATCTGCAGCGTGATGGGGCGGCTGGGGAAGCCAGCCTGCGCATCGGCGAGGCGCGGCGCCGCCAGCGTGGCGGCCGAGGCGGCGAGGAGGGTGCGGCGGTTCATGGTGGCGTGGCTCCCGTCATGTTCGTTCTTCGGGGCGCAGGGCGGCCCGCGCCGCCCATGCGCCCTGGCAACTGGCGCAACCGTGGCGCGGCGAAGCCAATCGGCCGGAGGCCGCGCCCGGCGCCCGAGGGCATCAGAGGCCCCTCGCGATGATTTCCTTCATCACCTCGGAGGAGCCGCCATAGATGCGGCCCACCCGCGCATCGGCCCAGGCGCGGCCGATGGCGTAGTCGGCCATGAAGCCGTAGCCGCCATGCATCTGCAGGAAGGCGTCCAGCCACTTGCCCTGCATCTCGGTGCCCAGCAGCTTGGCGGCGGCGGCGTCCTCGGCGGAAAGCTCCCCGCGCAGGTGCCGCGCCAGGCAGTCATCCAGGTAGACGCGGAACATGCCGATCTCGGCCTTCGCCTCCGCCAGCCGGAAGCGGTGGACCTGGAAGTCGAACACCGTCTGGCCGAAGACCGGGCGCGCCTTGGTGTAGGCGATGGTCTCCTCCAGCATCGCCTCCATGCTGGTGGCGGCACGCACGGCGATCACCAGGCGCTCCTGCGGCAGCTGGTGCATCAGGTGGCGGAAGCCGCCGCCCTCCTCGCCGATGAGGTGGTCGAGCGGGACGCGCACATCCTCGAAGAACAGCTCGCTGGTGTCCTGCGCGTGCAGGCCGATCTTCTCCAGCCTGCGGCCCTTGGTGAAGCCCGGCGTGCCCTCCGGCACGGCGATCAGCGAGACGCCCTTGCGCCCGGCCGTGGGGTCGGTCTTGCAGACCACGATCACGAGGCCGGCATTCTGGCCGGAGCTGATGAAGGTCTTGGCGCCGTTGATGACCCAGGCATCGCCCTCCTTGCGGGCGGAGGTGCGCACGGCCTTCAGGTCGCTGCCCATGCCCGGCTCGGTCATGGCGATGGCGCCGATCATCTCGCCGCTCGCCATGCGCGGCAGCCATTCGCGCCGCCGCGCCTCGGTGGCATAGGCCTGGATGTAGGGCACCACGATGTCCGAATGGAGCTGGAAGGCGACGCCGGTGGCGTTGGCCCGCGCCAGCTCCTCGATCACCACGGCGGAGAAGCCGAAATCGCCGCCGGCGCCGCCATATTCCTCCGGCAGCATGGGGCAGAGGAAGCCTTGCGCGCCCGCCTTGCGCCACAGATCGCGCGGGACGATGCCCTCGCGCTCCCATTGCCGGTGGTGGGGGGTGATCTCCTTCTCCACGAAGCGGCGGAAGCTGTCGCGGAAGGCCTCGTGCTCCGCCGAGAAGACGGCGCGCGGGCGCGCGGCGCGGATGACGGTGTCCATGGCGGACGGTTCCCTCGGGGTTCGTTGAGGGCGAGGGTAGCCGCCTTCACCCGCCGCGCAACAGGGATTCCGTGCGGGAGAAGCGCGGGGCGGGCGCGGGCTGCACCACGCCCTCCACCTCCTGGAAGGTGCCGCGCGCGCGCAGGTGCGGGTCGCCAGGCGCCTCGGCCATGGACAGGACGGGGGTGACGCAGGCATCGGTGCCGGCGAAGGCGCTGGCCCATTCGTCGCGCGTGCGGGTGGCGAAGGCGCCGGCCAGCCGGGCCTTCTGCGCCGGCCACTTCGCCGGGTCCATGCGGTCGGCGAAGGCCTCCTCCGGCAGGCCCAGGATCTCCAGCATCCGCGCGAAGAAGGCGGGCTCGATCGGCCCCACCGCCAGGAAGCCGCCGCAGGCGCAGGCGTAGCTGTCGTAGAAGGGCGCGGCGCCATCCAGCAGGTTGCGGGCGCGCCCCGTCTGCCAGCGCCCGCGCGCCAGCATGCCGTAGAGGGGCGCCATCAGCAGCGCCGCGCCATCCACCATGGCGGCATCCACCACCTGCCCCTGTCCGGACCGCCCGCGTTCCAGCAGCGCCGCCAGGATGCCCAGCGCCAGCAGCAGCCCGCCGCCGCCGTAGTCGCCCACCAGGTTCAGCGGCGGGGCGGGGGGCTGGCCGGCGCGGCCCATGGCGTGCAGCGCGCCGGTGAGGCCGATGTAGTTGATGTCGTGCCCGGCCATGGCCGCCATCGGCCCGTGCTGGCCCCAGCCGGTCATGCGGCCATAGACCAGGCGGGGGTTGCGGGCATGCACGGCGTCCGGCCCCAGGCCCAGGCGCTCCATCACCCCGGGGCGGAAGCCCTCCACCAACGCATCGGCATCGTCGCAGAGGCGCAGGGCGGCCTCCACATCCTCCGCGCGCTTCAGGTCCAGCGGCAGCGTCGCATGGCGGCCGCGCAGCACCACGTCGCGCGCATCCGGCGGCGGGGCGCCGGGGCGATCGAGGCGCGTGACCTCCGCGCCCAGGTCGGCCAGCACCATGCAGCAGAAGGGGCCGGGGCCGATGCCGGCGAATTCCAGCACCCGCAGCCCGTGCAGCGGCCCGGGCATCAGGCGATGGCCTTGGGCGCGGAGACGGCGGCGCGGGCGCGCGTCAGCGCCAGCAGCGCGGCATGCACCCGTGCATACTCCGCCGTGCCGGGCAGGGGCGGGGCGGCGCGGATGGCACGGGCCAGGGCGGCGGCATCCTGCGCGGGCTGCGGCGCGCCCATGGCGCGGCCGGCGATGGCCAGGGCATTGGCGACCATGCGCGCCTCGTAGTGCTTCTCCCTCGGCAGGTGCGGCAGCAGGGCGTCCAGCACGGTCTGCCGCGCGGCGGCGACCAGGGCGCCGGCATCGGGGCGTTCAAGCATCCAGCATCTCCACCTGTTGCAGCACCTGCCATTCCAGCGCGGGCAGCAGGTGCGCGGTCAGCGCCAGCTCCAGCGTCCATTCGGTGCCCGACAGGAAGCGCGCCCCCTGGTCGGCGGCGATGACGGCCCAGCGCACCGTGGCGGCCAGCACCCAGAAGGGGATGCGCGATTCGTCCAGCCCGGGGCCGTAGCCCGCCAGCAGGTCCTCGCGCCGGCCCAGCCCGCCGGCTTCCAGCTGCTGGTTCGTGAAGCGCCAGCAGGGCGCGCAGATCCAGCCGATATCCTGGTGGGGGTCGCCCCAGGCGGGGAATTCCCAGTCCAGCACGCCCACCAGGCGGCCGTCCTCCACCATCAGGTTGCCGTTGCGGAAGTCGTTGTGCACCAGCACCGCGGGCACCGGGGGCGGGGCGTGGCGGCGCAGCGCGGCCAGCCCCCATTCCAGCACCGGGCGCGGCGTGCCGGCATCGTCCAGCCGCGCCTGCATCTGGGCGACGAAGGCAAGCGCGGCATCCGCGGGCGGTTCGCCCAGGAAGGGCAGGTCGGCGCGCGGCGGCGCAATGGCATGGATGCGCCGCAGCGCCGCGCCGCATTGGCGCAGCAGCGCGGCGTCGCCGGCCGGGCCCACGGCCTTGCACAGCGCCACGGCGTTCGTCTCGCCGTGCAGGCGGCGCATGGCGAAGAAGGGCTTGCCCTGGTGCACCCCCTGGAACAGCGGCTCGGGCACCGGCACGCCGGCCGCCCAGGCGGCGCGCAGCAGCGCGAATTCCTCAGGCCGCGAGCGCGAGACGGCCAGGGTCGCGGCATTGTCCGTGCGCACCACCCATTCCTCGCGCGCGCCGTTCGTCTCCACCTCATAGAGCCAGTTCTGCTGGATGGCGCCGCCCGACAGCAGCCGCCGCGCGATCACCCGCGCGCCGAGCGCCGCGTCATCCATGGTGGCCCCAGGCGAAGAAGCCGTCGCGCTCCTTGCGCAGGAAGTTGGCGACGACCATGCGATGCACCTCGTCCGCCCCATCCACCAGCCGCGCCTGGCGGGCATAGCGGTAGATCCACTCCACGACGGTGTCCTTGGAGTAGCCCTTGGCGCCCAGCAATTGCAGCGCCACGTCGGCGCAGGCGTGCAGGGCATTGGCGGCCGCGACCTTGGCCAAGGAGATCTCCTTGCGGGCATAGCTGCCCTGGTCCAGCAGCCAGGCGGCGCGCATGGTCAGCATCCGGGCGGTATCCAACTGCATGGCGGCGCCCGCCAGCAGCATCTGCACGCTTTCCTTCTCCACCAGTCGCGCGCCGAAGGCGCGGCGCGTCTCGGCGCGGTCGAGCGCGATCTCCAGGCAGCGGCGCGCCAGCCCGCCCCAGCGCATGCAATGCGTCAGCCGCGCGGGGCCGAGGCGGATCTGCGTGACCTTCAGCCCGTCGCCCACGCCCATCAGCACGTTCTCATCCGCGACTTCCAACCCGTCGAAGACCAGCTCGCAATGGCCGCCATGCTCCTCCGGGCCCATGATCGGGATGCGGCGTTCGATGCGCCATCCCGGCTGCGCGGCGTCGAACAGGAAGGCCGTCAGGCCGCGGCGGGCATCGTCGCCGGTGCGGGCCATCAGGATGAAGCGCCTGGCCTCGCCCGCGCCGGTGATGAACCACTTGCGGCCGGTGATGCGCCAGCGGTCGTTGTCCAGCCTTTCGGCGCGCGTCAGCGTCATGCCCGGATCGCTGCCGGCGCCCTCGCCGGGCTCGGTCATGGCGAAGGCGGATTGGCATTTGCCGGCGATGACGGGCTTCAGCCACCACTCCCGCTGCGCCGGCGTGGCTAGCTTCGCCATCACCATCATGTTGCCGTCATCGGGCGCGGCGGAGTTGAACACCACGGGGCCGAAGATGGAGCGGTTCATCTCCTCGTAGCAGGCGACCATGCCGGTGAAGGGCAGGCCCTGGCCGCCATGGGCCTCGGGCAGTTGCAGGCACCACAGCCCCTCCGCCTTCGCCTCCTCGCGCAGCCGGGCCAGCACGGGCGGCGCGATGTTCTCATGCGCGTCGTAATTCGCGCGGTCGGCCTCCAGCGGGATGATGCGCGCCTGCACGAAGTCGCGGATGCGGCGGCGGAAGCCTTCGCTGCGGGGGTCGAGGTTCAGGTCCATCTACAGGCTTCCAATGCTGTGCCCGCCATCCACGGTGACGACGCTGCCCGTCATGTGCCGCCCGGCCTCCGAGCACAGCAGCAGCAGCGCGCCGTCCAGCTCCTCCGGCGTGCCCAGGCGGCGCTGCGGGATGCGCTTCACCATGGCCTGCCCGGCGGGCGAGGCGAAGAACCCGCGGTTGATGTCGCTTGCCACGTAGCCGGGCGCGATGGCGTTCACGCGGATGGAATGCCGCGCCAGCTCCACGGCCATCTGCCGCGTCAGCTGCACCAGCCCGGCCTTGGCCGCGGTGTATCCCGCCACGCCCGGGATGATGCGCGCGGCCAGGATGGAGGCGATGTTGACGATGGCCCCGCCCGTGCCGCGCCGGGCCATGCCGCGCGCCACCGCCTGCGCCACCAGGAAGGCGCCGCGCAGGTTCACGTTCACCACGCGGTCCCAGTCCTCTTCCGTCTGCTCCAGGAAGGGGCGCGTCTCGGCGATGCCGGCATTGTTCACCAGGATGTCGAAGGGGGCGTCATCCAGCCCTTCCGGGGCCGTCACGTCCAGCGCCAGCGCGCTTGCGCGCGGGCCGAGTTCGGCGGCGATGGCGGCGCAGGATTCCACGCGGCGGGCGGCCAGCACCACCTCGGCGCCCGCCGCATGCAGGGTGCGGGCGAAATGCGCGCCCAGCCCGCCCGAGGCGCCCGTCACCAGCGCGCGCCGCCCATCCAGGCGGAAGATCGTCTCAACTCCCATGGCCGTGATGCTGCCTGGGCTTCGCGCGGCCTTCAAGCTGCGTCACGATGCCCGGATGAGCAGCAGTTCAACCACGCGCATCCGCACGATGTTCGACCGCATCTGGGACCGGCACGTGGTGACGGAGATGGGCGGCGGGTGGGACCTGCTGTGGCTGGACCGCATCCTGCTGCATGACCTTTCCGGCGGCCGCGCGCTGCGGGAGGTGGCGGAGAAGGGGCTGCGCATCCCGCACCCGCGGCGCGTCTTCGCCATGGCGGACCACGCCGTCTCCTCCGCCCCCGGCCGCACCGCCGCCAGCTTTCCGCAGGGTGCGCTGCTGCTCGAATCGCTGCGCGCCGAATGCGCGGCGCAGGGGGTGACGCTGTTCGACCTCGGCTCCGCCGGGCAGGGCATCGTGCATGTGGTGGCACCGGAACAGGCCATCGTGCTGCCGGGGCTGACGCTGGCCTGCGGCGACAGCCACACCTGCACCAATGGCGGCGTCGGCGCCCTGGCCTTCGGCATCGGCGCCTCCGAGCTGGCGCAGGCGCTGGCCACGCAATGCCTGCCGCAGCGCCGGCCAGGCACCTTCCGCATCCGCTTCGAGGGTGCGCGGCAGCCGGGTGTGGCGGCCAAGGACATGATCCTGCATGCCATCCACCGCTTCGGCGCCGATGCCGGCACCGGCATGGCGATGGAATATGCAGGCTCCGCCGTGCGCGCCCTGTCGCTGGAGCAGCGGCTGACGCTGTGCAACCTGTCCATCGAGATCGGCGCGAAGTTCGGCATGGTGGCACCGGATGACACCACCTTCGAATACCTGGCCGGCCGCCCCTACGCGCCGCAAGGCCGCGACTGGGACGCCGCCCTGGCCGACTGGCGCAGCCTGCCCAGCGACCCCGAGGCGCGCTTCACCCGCGACGAGGCGATCCGCATGGAGGACATCGCCCCGCAATGCAGCTGGGGCACCAGCCCGGAGCATGGCGCCGCCGTGACGGGCCGCGCCCCGCGGCCGGAGGAGGCGCGCGACGCCGCGCAATCCGCCGCCTGGAAGGCCGCATTGGACTACATGGGGCTGGAGCCCGGCCAGCCGTTGCTCGGCACGAAGGTGGACTGGGTCTTCATCGGCTCCTGCACCAATTCGCGCATCGAGGACCTGCGCGAGGCCGCGGCGATGCTGCGCGGCCGCAGGGTGGCGGAGCACGTCACCGCCTGGGTGGTGCCGGGCAGCGCGGCGGTGAAGCGTCAGGCCGAGGCGGAGGGGCTGCATCGCCTGTTCACCGATGCCGGCTTCCAGTGGCGCGAACCCGGCTGCGCCCTGTGCGTGGCCGCGAATGGCGAGGCGGTGCCGCCGGGCGCGCGCTGCGTCTCCACCTCCAACCGCAACTTCGTCGGCCGGCAGGGCACGGGGGCGCGCACCCACCTGGCCAGCCCCGCCACCGCCGCCGCCAGCGCCCTGGCCGGCGCCATCGCGGACCCGCGCGCATGACGCCCTTCACCACCGTCACCGGCCCGGCAATCCCCTGGCTGAAGCCCAACACGGACACCGACCTCATCATCCCCATCCAGGACCTGCTGCGGCCGGGGCGCGAGGGGCTGGGCGAGCGCTGCTTCGCCCGGCTGCGCTATCGCCCCGACGGCAGCGAGGACCCGGATTTCATCTGCAACCGGCCGCCCTGGCGCGGCGCGCCCATCCTGCTGGCCGGCGAGAATTTCGGCTGCGGCTCCTCGCGCGAAGGCGCGGTCTGGGCGCTGATGGGCATGGGGGTGCGCGCGGTGATCGCCCCCTCCTTCGGCGACATCTTCTTCGCCAACTGCTTCCAGAACGGGCTGCTGCCGGTGGCGCTGCCGATGGAGGCGGTGCGCCGGCTGGCGGAAGGGCAGGGCGCCAACGCGACCGTGACAGTGGACCTGGAGCGCGAGGTGGTGATCGGCCCCGATGGCGAGGCCATTGCCTTCCGCACCGACCCCCTGCGCCGCGCGGCGCTGCTGGAAGGGCTGGACGGCACCGGGCTGATCCTGCGCCACGCCGATGCCATCGCCGCCTTCCAGGCGCGCGCCGAAGGGGAACGCCCATGGCAATGAAGGTCCTGGTCCTGCCCGGCGACGGCGTGGGGCCGGAGGTGACGGCGCAGGCGGTGCGCGTGCTGGAATGGTTCCGCGACCATCGCGGCATCGCCATGGACATCGCCGAGCGCGGCTTCGGCCTGGTGAACTGGCAGCGCCACGGCACCATGATGCCCGAGGAGACCTGGGCGCGCATCACGGAGGCCGACGCCATCCTGTTCGGCGCCACCGGCAGCCTGGACCAGCAGGGCGTCGTCCCGCCGGAGGAGCGCCGCAAGGGCTCGCTGCTGCGGATGCGCAAGGCGCTGGACCTCTACGCCAACCTGCGCCCGGTGCGCGTGCCGGATGCGCTGCTGGAGGCCAGCCCGCTTAAGCCGCGCGTGGCGCGGGGCACCGACTACGTGATCCTGCGCGAGCTCACCGCCGGCACCTATTTCGGCGAGCCGCGCGGCATCACGGTTCTGGAGGACGGCACGCGCCGCGGCGTCAACACCCATCGCTACGACGAAAGCGAGATCATCCGCGCCGTGCGCTTCGCCTGCCGCCTGGCGATGGGACGGCGCCGGCACGTCACCAGCGTGGACAAGGCGAACGTGATGGAGGCCGGGGCGCTGTGGCGCGAGGTCGCCGCCCGCGTGGCGCGCGAGGAATTCCCCGAGGTGACGCTGGAACCCATGCTGGCCGACAACTGCGCGCTCCAGCTCACCCGCGCGCCCACGCGCTTCGACGTGATCGTCACCGACAACCTGTTCGGCGACCTGCTGAGCGATGCCGGGGGCGCGGCGCTGGGTTCGCTGGGGATGCTCCCCAGCGCCTCGCTGAACGACCGCGGGCAGGCGCTCTACGAGCCCGTGCATGGCTCGGCGCCCGACATCGCGGGCCAGGGCATCGCCAACCCGCTGGGCGCCATCCTCTCGGCGGCGCTGCTGCTGCGCTGGAGCGCGAAGCGGCCCGTGGACGCCGCGATGCTGGAAGGCGCGGTGGATGCGGCGCTGACGGCCGGAGCGCGCACGGCGGACATCGCCGCACCGGGCGAGGCGGCGCTGCCGACCGCCGCCATGGGCGACGCCGTCCTGCGCGAACTGGAGCGCGCCGCCGGCTGAGCGGCGCCGCATTCAGGCGCCGAGCGGGAAGTCCAGCTCCCAGCGCAGCCCCTCGGGCGGCAGGTCCAGGCGCACCGTGCCATGCACCGCCTGGGCGGCCGCCCATTCGATCACCTCGCGCCCGAAGCCGCGGCGGTTGGAGGGGCGCACGGGTGGGCCGCCATGCTCGGCCCAGCGCAGGGTGCAGCGGCCGTCGCGCACCACCCAGGTGATGGAGACCTGCCCGCCCGGCGCCGAGAGCGCGCCATACTTCGCCGCATTCGTCGCCAGCTCGTGCAGCGCCATGCCGATGTGCAGCACGCCGGCATCGTCCAGCACCACCGGCGGGCCGTCCAGGTGGAAGCGCGCGGCCTCCAGGTGGCCGAGCTGGCTTTCCACCACCTCGCGCAGCCCGGCCTGGCGCGGCCCCTCGCGCACCAGCAGCTGCTGGGAGCCGCCGAGCGCGCGCAGGCGCTGGCCGTAGCGCTCCACCAGCTCCTCCACGGTCGTGCTCGTCTCGGCGGTCTGGCGCAGCATGGCCTGGGCGACGGCCAGCAGGTTGCCCACCCGGTGCTTCACCTCGTTGAACAGGAACTGGATGCGCGCCTCGTCCTGCTTGCGCGCGGTGATGTCCACCGCGCCGCAGATGATGCCGGGCTCGTCATGCAGCGGCTCCACCGACAGGTCGTACCACTTGCCGCCGGCCGTCACCTCGCCACGCGCGGGGCGGCCGCTGTCCAGCACGCCCTGCTTCAGCGCGATGACCGGTGCCTGGTCGGCCGGCGGCAGCACCTCGGCATCGGTGCGGCCGATGAACTGCTCCGGCGTGCGGCCCAGCTCGTCCTTGCTGATCCAGGTATAGGCCAGCCGGTCGTCCTGGCTGAAGACGGTGACGCCGGAGGCCGCCAGCGCCGCCTCGAAGCGGCGGTTCACCCGCGCCAGGTCGGCGGTGCGCTCGGCCACCCGGCGCTCCAGCCCGTCGCGCGCCTCCTCCAGCGCGCGCAGCAGGGCGGTCTTCTCCGCCACCTCGCGCCGCAGCGCGCCGGGGGAGGGGATGGCGAGCGCGCGCGGGATCAGCGGCCAGATGGCGATGGCCGTCACCACCGAGACCGCCGCGGTGGCCGCCTTCACCGCGCCCTCCAGCCAGTACCAGCTCTGCCACAGCGTCAGCACGCCGATGAGGTGGGTGACGCCGCAGAGCAGGATGAAGGCCACGAAGAGCAGCGCCAGGCCCGGGAAGTCGAAGTCGCGCCGCCGCCGCAGGAAGGCCAGCAGCGCCAGGGGGATGGAGAAGTAGGCGAGCGCGATCAGCACGTCCGACACGGCGTGCAGCCAGATCAGCCCGGGTTCCCACAGCAGGCAGAAGCCGTGGGGCGAGAAGGCGGAGGGTTCAAGCCAGCTCCGCAGCCAGGTGCCCATTCGGGGAAGCTCCGTGGCCCGCGCGGAGGCGCGGGCGGTCGGGCCAACCAAGCATGGAAATGGGCGCCGCGGTCAATCGCCGTCCGCGCGCCCGAGAACGACCGACACGTTCTGTCCGCCGAAGCCGAAGGAATTGGACAGGGCGGCGCGGAAGGCGTGCGGGCGGGAGGCGGGCACGGTGTCCAGCCCCAGCTCGGGGTCCGGGTCGTCGCCGTTGATGGTGGGCGGCAGGATCTGGTCGCGCAGCGCCAGCAGGCAGACCGCGGCCTCGATGGCGCCGGCCGCCGAAAGGGTATGGCCGATCATGCTCTTGGTGGAGGAGACGGGAGGCGGCGCCCCGCCGAAGACGGCGCGGCAGGCCATCGCCTCCATGCGGTCATTCTCGGGCGTGGAGGTGCCATGGGCGTTGACGTAGCCGATGTCGGACGGCGCCAGCCCGGCATCGGCGATGGCGCGCTCCATGGCGCGGATGATGGCGCTGCCATCGGGGGTGGAGCGGGTGCGGTGGAAGGTGTCCGCCGCCTCGCCCGCGCCCAGCACCCAGCCGAGGATGGCGGCGCCGCGCCTGCGGGCATGGTCCTCGCCTTCCAGGATCAGCGCACCGGCGCCGTCGGCCATCACGAAGCCGTCGCGGCTCAGCGTGAAGGGGCGCGACGCCGCCTCCGGCGCCTCGTTGCGGGTGGACAGCGCCTGGAGCAGCGAGAAGCGGATCAGCGTCTCGGGCTGGAGCGACGCCTCGGCGCCGGCGGCGATGGCGGCCTCGCATTCGCCGCGGCGGATCGCCTCGATCGCCATCTGGATGGCGGAGGAGCCCGACGCGCAGGCGGTGGTGACGGTCTGCGGCACGCCCCTCGTGCCGAAGCGCTCTGCGAGGTGGGTGGCGGTGGCGCCGAACAGGAACTCCTCCTGCAGGTCCACGCGGCCGGATGCGGCGGCGATCAGCGCCGGGTAGTCGGCGCCGCCCAGCGCCAGGCGCTGCGGCCACTCGATCTCCACCGGCGGCAGGCCGATGCAGAGCGGGCCGGGGAAGGGCGCGGGCAGGCCGGATTGCGCCAGCGCCTCCGCGATCGCGGCCTCGCCGAGGCGGCGGGCGCGGGCGGCGACGGAAAGCGGCGCGCCGGGCCGGTCATCCGGCAGGTCCACGCAGGCGGCGAAGCGGGTCTTCAGCCCCTCGGTGTCGAAGCGGGTGATGGCGCGCACGCCAGAGCGGCCTTCGCGCATGGCGGCCCAATTGGCCTCCGCGCCCCAGCCCAGCGCGGTGACGAGGCCGAGGCCGGTGACGGCGATGCGCATCAGGCTTGCTCCACGACCGCGACGGCCTCGCCCCGCCAGGCGCCCTGCATGGCGATGCGCGCCTGCGGGGCGCCGGCCTGCACCGCCAGCGCGCCCAGGGCCACGGCCAGCGGGAAGGCGGCCTCCACCGCGTGGCCGAAGGCGTCGGCCAGGCGCAGGCCGGGGCGGGGGGTGCCGAAGGGGCCGGCCCAGATCTCCACCGCGCCGGGCAGCGGCGCGGGCGCCGCGGCCAGCAGCGCGTCCAGCCGCGCCTCGCTGCCCTCCGGCCGGCCCTGGTCGGTGCCGACATGGGCGAGGCGCGCCGTGCCGCCTTCGGTGCCCAGCAGCAGGAAGGCGCCGGCCGAGCCGAGCACCATGCCGGGCCGCGCATCCATCGGCGCCCATGGCCCGCGGTGCAGCCGCCCGCCCATGGCGTGCAGCAGCATGATCTCCGGCCGCTCGGCGATGAAGGCGCCGCCGGCCAGCCCCAGATCGCTGGTGCCGGCGCCGATGCGCGCCCAGGCCATGCGCAGCGCCTCGGCGCCCGCGATCTCCTCGCCCATCAGCGTGCGGGAGGAGCCGCCGACCTTGTGGACGATGGAGATGGAGCCGGCCAGCAGGTTGGAGAGCTGGGCCAGGAACAGCGTCGGCCGCAGGCCGGATTGCAGCATGGCGTGCAACGCGGGTTCGGAAGGACGGGCGGCCAGGATCTGCGCATCCAGCGCGGGGTCGCGCTCGCCGCCACCGGCCGCCACCACCAGGTCCATCCCCGCCACGCGGTCCTGCGCGCCCGCATCGGCGATGGCGAGGCCGGCGGCGTGGGTGCCCAGGCGCTGCCAATCCTCCATCTGCCGAGACTCGCGGCGGGGAATGCTTTCGGCGAAGGGCAGGGGGGCCAAGGGGTGAACCGGGTGGGGGGCGAAGCGCGCCTCGTCCACCACCGGCGCCCCCTGCGCCCATTGGCGATGCGCGGCCGCGCCGTCGCCCAGGCTGCTGGCCAGGCCCAGGCCGAGGATGTGGACCGGGCGCGTCACAGGCCGATGGCCTCGGCGCGGGCCCGCACGGCGGCGGCGAGCGCCGGGGCGGGGAAGGGCAAGGTCTTCAGCGTCAGCTCCGCCTCGGCCACCAGCGCGGCCCCCTGGCGCAGCGCGCCCTTCAGCACGGCATAGCCCGAGCCGTCATGGACCAGCGCGGCCTCGCTTTCCAGCGCCGCGCCGGGGCGCACCTGGCCGCGCAGCTTCGCCTCGCCCACCTTCGCCAGCACGGCGATGCGCGTGCGCGCGCTGCGCTCCACCAGCAGCCAGCCGGCGGTCTGGGCCATGATCTCGATCATCAGCACGCCCGGCAGCAGGGGAAAGCCGGGGAAGTGGCCCTCGAAGACCGGGCTTTCCTCCGGGATGCGGCAGGCGCAGCGGATGCGCTCCTCCGCGCGCTCCAGCACGCGGTCCACCATCTCGAAGGTTTCCAGGCGCATCAGGCGCCCTTCGCGGCCACCAGCTCCTCGATGCGCCGCGCCAGGGCGCCCAGCACGAAGAACTGCTCGGCCGGGGCCTTGCCGCTGTTCACCTGCTCGGTCCAGGCCTCCACCGGCACCTTGATGCCGAAGCGCTTGTCCACCTCGAAGACGATGTCGAGGAAGTCCAGGCTGTCTATGCCCAGGTCGTTGATGACATGCGCCTCGGGCGTGATCTTCGCGCGGTCCACATTCGCCGTCTCGGCGATGATGTCGGCGATGGTCTCGAAGGTTGCGTCGGCCGAGGCCATGGCGGGGGGGACTCCGTGCGAAGGGCGTTCAGGCGGGGTTTCGCGCCGAATGCCCCGCCTGTCCAGCGCCCTACCAGGCGCGGCCCTGCGGCGGCAGGTCCAGCAGGACGCCCAGGCTGCCCGGGCTGACGAAACGGCGGATGCGCAGGCCCGGCGGGTGCGGCAGGGGCGGCGGCGACGGGCCGAGGTCGCCCTGGGGGCTGCCGGCCTCATGCCATTCCCAGCGCAGCACCTCGCCTTCCAGCTCCAGCCAATGCGTCACCCGCACGCCGGCGCCCCGGGCGCGGGCCAGCCACAGGGCGGCCGTGCGCGCCAGGAACTCCGCCGCCCGCGGCCCCAGCGCGGCATCCGCCGTGCCGGAGGGCGGCGCCAGCCCCTCCACCTGCGCCAGCACGGCGCGCGCCATCGAACCCTGACCTTCCGGCAACTTCCCCATCCATCCTCCGTTGAAGGATGGGATAGGCGGGAATGGCAGGCATGTCGGTCCACTTCAGGACATTGCGCGGAGGCAGGGCGATGGACGGGCAGGGCGCGACGAACAACCTCCTGGCGGCGTTGCGCCCGGCGGAGCGCGCGCTGCTGGAACCCGCGCTGGAGCGCGTGGTCCTGCCCGAGGGCAAGGTGATCTTCGCCGCAGGCGACGAGGTGCGCCACGCCCATTTCCCCTGCGGCGGCGCGCTGGCGGCCTTCCAGATCCAGCTGGAGGATGGCCGCCAGGCCGAGGCGGCGCTGGTGGGGCGTGAGGGCGCGGTGGGCGGCATCGTCAGCCAGGGGCGCCTGCCGGCCTTCTCCTCCGCCGTGGTGCGGGTGGCGGGGGAGTTCCTGTGCATCCCCTCCGTGGCGCTGGAAGCCGCGAAGGAGCGCTCGCCCCGGCTGGGGCACCTCTTCGCGCGGTATGCCGATTGCCTGCTGGCGCAGGTGTTCCAGTCGGTGGCCTGCAACGCGGCGCATACCATCGAGCAGCGGCTGGCGCGCTGGCTGCTGGCGGCGCAGGACCGCACCGGCGGGCCGGAGGTGCGGCTGACGCAGGAGGAGATGGCGGCGATGCTGGGGGTGGGGCGCACCTATGTCAGCCGCGTGCTGCACGGGATGCGCGGCGCCGGCGTGCTGGAGACGCGGCGCGGGCGCCTGTCCATCACCGACCCCAAGGCGCTGGCCGCGCAATCCTGCGGCTGCCAGGACGCGGTGAAGCGCCACTTTGCGGAGGTGCTGGCGGGGGTGTACCCGACGCCGGAGGAAAGCCGGGCGCTGCTGCGGGCGTGAGGGCGGCGTCCGGCGGCTGAGGCGCTTCGC
>JBEQBS010000012.1:0-23642 GCA_041639675.1 Rubritepida sp.
CTGGAAGGCATCAGCGCCATCAGCGATACTGGACCCGCCAGGCTGTCCGCCGTGCCAGCCTGACACAGCAGCTCGACCGGCCGCGAAACGCCGCTGCTACACCACGTGGCGGGACACGACCGCCGTTCGCGCGACCCGTGACCGTCGCCGCCTTCTCACACAGCAGGCCGAGAACTGCAGGGCAGCCTTCGAGCCACCCACGCTCGGATGCACTTAATGATGCTCAACGGGCATTGATTTGGGTCAATGCGATCACTTTGAGCTCCCTGGCACTGTGCAGGCATGGAAGGGCAGCAGACGAGAGTGGCGCGATGCTGACGCGACGATTCCTGACCGTGAAGGAGGTTGCGGACCTGGTTCAGGTGTCGGAGGCCAGCGTCCGTCACTGGATCAAGCTGCAGCAACTCCGGGCGATTGATCTCGGGCGCGAGTGGCGCGTCACCCCGCGTGACCTCGAGGCCTTCCTGGCGACGCATGCGACCTGCCGGACCGTGGACCCCCCGGCCGACGCTGGCGGCAAACCGACCGTCGTCGCTGCGAGTGGAAGCGAAACACCATCGGACCCGCAGGAAGGCCTGGCACAGACCCGTGGCTCGTCGGGCGATCATTCATCCGGTGCGCCCGCTCGCGGGGCGAACCGCAGCAAGGAGAAGCGAAATGCTGGCGCGTGACCTGATGTCGACCGGCCTGCTCACCTTCCTGCCCGACATGGGCCTGGAGGCCGCGGCCCGCGCCATGGCCGAACGCGGCGTCTCGGGCGCGCCGGTGGTGCGGGATGACGGGCAGCTTGTCGGGATCATCACCGAAGGTGATCTGATCAAGCGGCTTGCGGCTCCTTCCGCACCGAAGGAGGGATGGTTTGCCAGCCTGTTCCGCGCTCCCGAATCGGAGGCCGCGCGCTTCGCTCGGGTCCATGGTCGCACCGTGAAGGACGCCATGACCATGGACGTGGCGAGCGTGGGCGAAGACGCGACAGCGGAGCAGGTCGCCCACGTCATGGAGACGCGCGGGGTGCGTCGCGTGCCCGTGCTCCGCGAGGGTATCCTGGTTGGGGTCGTTTCTCGCGCCGACCTGCTGCGCGCCCTCATCATTGGCGAAGGCGGAACCACCGCTGCCCGATCGGATGCGGAGATCCGGCGTGCACTGTCCACCGCGCTGCGCGCGCAGTCCTGGTTCGACAGCCAGCTCATGTTCTTCGATGTCGCCGACGGTGTCGTACGCCTGCACGGCTTCTGCGGGTCCGAGGACATCCGCCGCGCCCTTCGGGTGCTCGCCGAGGGGCTACCCGGCGTCAAGCGCGTGGAGAGCGAGTTCTCTGCGCCGCCGCCCTTCCTGCTCGGAGCGCGCTAGGCGCGCCGCGATGCTGCACTTCGAGGGAGCATGCCGATGCACAGGAGCGCATGCGGCGCCTGATGGAGGGGATCGCGCGCAATCGACTGGACCTCAAGCCCCGGGTCACGCATCGCTTCACGCTCGACCAGATCGTCGAGGCGTATGACCTCTTCAGCCATCAGCGGGATGGCGTGATGAAGGTCGCGATCACGCCTTGAGGCCGGGATGTCGGGGTCATCTCCGCCGTCGCAGCGTAGCGGTGGAAGGCACCGCTACGGCGCCGCGACCCCCGCCGCGCGCCGCAGGCGGCGACCCCAACCAGGCATGTGCAAGCCGGCTCGCGTCAGTCGCGGCGGGTGGCGTCCTCGCCTCCTGCAAGTGGCCCCGGCACCTCGGCGCTGCCCTCCGCGCGGTCGCGATGTAGCGCCGCCCGGGCGAGCAGCATCAGCGTGACCGGCGTGGTGATCACCATGAAGACCGTGATCAGCACCTCGTGCAGCACCGCCCGGGTCTGCAGGACGGAGAAGAACAGCATGGAGGCCAGCAGGATGCTGCCGATGCCGAGCGTCGTGCCGAGCGTCGGCGCGTGGACGCGCTCGTAGAAGCCGCGCAGCCGCAGCAGCCCGATGGAGCCCACCAGGCCGAGTGCGGCGCCGAGCAGCAGCAGCAGCGCGACCGGCAGCGCCGCCCAGAGGGGAAGGTCCGCAGCCTGGCTCATTCGATGACCTCGCCCCGCATGAGAAACTTGGATAGCGCGGCCGTCGCGACGAAGCCGAGCAGGGTGATGAGCAGCGCGGCCTCGAAGTAGTGGGTGCTGCCCGTCCGGATGCCGAACACCAGCAGCAGCATCGCGGCGTTCACGTAGAGCGTGTCGAGCGCGAGCACGCGGTCCTGGGCGCGCGGCCCGATCAGCACGCGCAGCACCGCGCAGCCCATCGCTACGGCCAGCATAAGCTGGGCAACCAGGACGGACCAGCCGAGCAGCGCGGCGCTCATTCGAAGATCTCCATGAGCCGTCGCTCCCACTTGTCCTTGATCGTCCGGACCCAGGTCTCCTCGTCCACCAGGTCGAGCACGTGCAGCAGCATCGTCCCGTCCTGCGCATCGTAATCCACCCAGACGGTGCCGGGGGTTGCGGTCACGATGCATGCCAGGGCGGACAGCCCGTAGGGGTTGCGCATGTCGAGGTGGATGTGGACGAAACCGGCGCGGCGCGCGCCCGGCTCGGCCGGCTGCAGGATGATGCGCGCGACCGCGTTGTTCGAGCGGACTATCTCCACCAGCACGTCGAACAGAAGGCCGGGCACGGCACGAAGCCGGCCGAGACGTCCCTTGGGCATGCCAAGCGCAACCAGGACCCTGGAGGCGGTCACGGCCAGGACTGCGCCGAGCAGGAGGGCGCCGGGCGAGACGCTTTCGACCAGCAGCAGCCACAGCGCCAGGAACGCCAGCGCCAGCAGCGGATGGGGCAGCAGGCGGGTCACGGCCGCAGCTCCGGCCGCGAGGCGATGGGGCCGAGGACGCCCTCCACATAGGGGCTGGGCGCGTGCAGCGCCGAGGCCGCTGCAAGGGTGTAGTCCATCACAGGCCCCGCCGCGACGGTGAGCCCTGCGCAGAGCGCGAGCAGCAGCCCGACGGGCGCGATCTCCAGCAGGCTCACCCGCGGCACCGCGAGCGGCGAGGCCCAGAAGATGTCGATTCCCGTGCGCACCATCGCCACCACTGTCGCCAAACCCGACAGCACCAGCGCGGCGATGAGCACCCAACTCGCGGTGGGCACGAGTGCGCCAGCGGGCCCGAGCAGTGGCGCCATGATCGCGAACTTGGCGAGGAAGCCGGAGAGCGGCGGCAGCCCGGCCAGCAGCAGCGTGCAGGCGATGAAGCTGAGGCCCAGGACCGCGACCATGGCAGGGATCGCGACTCCGACAGCCTCCGGCTCCCGCAGGTCGTCCTCCTCCTCGCCGCTGCCGAAGGCCTCACGCGTCACCGCCAGCACGTCCGCGCCTACCTCCCGCCCGCGCTCCACCAACTCGATCAGCAGGAACAGGGCCCCGAGCGCGAGGACGGAGCTGGCGAGGTAGAGCAGCGCGCCGCCCGTCACCGCCGCCTGGCCCGTGCCCACCGCGGCCAGCAGCGTGCCGGAGGAGACGAGCACGCTCGCCCCTGCCATCCGGGGCAGGCTCTGCGCGGCCAGCACGGCAATTGAGCCGAAGGCGATCGTGAGCAGGCCAGCGGCCAACAGCACCGTGCCGCCGAAGCCGGCCGAGGCGCCGCCCTCGTCGCCGAACAGCAGCAGCCAGACGCGCAGCACCGCATAGACGCCGACCTTGCTGAGGATCGAGAGGATCGCGGCTGCGGGTGCCGCGGCGGCCGCATAGGTCCCGGGCAGCCAGAAGCCGAGCGGCCAGACCGCCGCCTTGATGAGGAAGGCAATGCCCATCACTGCGAGGCCTGTCTCCAGCAGGGCGCGGTCCGCCTCCGCCACGTCGCGCATCCGCGCCGCGAGGTCGGCCATGCTGAGCGTGCCGGAGATGCCGTAGACGACGCTGACGCCGATCAGGAACAGCAGCGAGGCGACCAGGTTGACGATGAGGTAGTGCAGCCCCGCCCGCACCCGCGCCGTGCCCGAGCCGTGCAGGGCGAGGCCGTAGGAGGCGGCCAGCATCACCTCGAAGAAGACGAACAGGTTGAACAGGTCGCCGGTGAGGAAGGCGCCGTTCAGCCCCATCAGCTGGAACTGGAAGAGCGGGTGGAAATGCGTCCCCGCGCGGTCCCAGCGCGCCAGCGAGGCGACGAAGGCGGCGAGCCCCAGCACGGCGACGAGGGCGAGCATCAGCGCGGAGAGCCGGTCATGCACCAGCACGATGCCGAATGCCGCCGGCCAGTCGCCCTTGCGGTAGACCCGGACCTCGGGGGCGTCGGCCATGCCGAGCAGCACGACGGCGAGGCCGACGAGGGTCACCGTGGAGGCGAGCCCGAGCGCCACGACGGCCCCGCGCCAGCGGTCGCCGGCCAGGATCATCAGCGCGCCGGCGAACATCGGCACGAGGATCGGCGCCGCGACCAGGTGGTCGGTCCAGGCGGTCATCGGTCGCGCTCCCGGCCGTCAACGTGGTCGGTGCCGGTCAGGCCGCGCGCGGCGAGCAGCACGACGAGCAGCAGCGCCGTGGTGGCGAAGCCGATGACAATGGCGGTCAGCACGAGCGCCTGGGGCAGGGGGTCGGTGAACTGGGCGAGGCTGCCCTCCTGCCCCTTCTCCAGGATGGCGGCCGCCCCCGTGCGCAGGCCGCCGGTCGAGAAGATGAAAAGGTTCACCGCGTAGGACAGCAGCGACAGCCCGATGATCACCTGGAAGGTACGCGGCCTCAGCAGGAGCCATACGCCCGATCCGGCCATGACCCCGATTGCGAGGGAGACGACGAGTTCCATCAGCCGTCTCCCGCCGCGACAAGTGGTGCCGGCGCGCTGGCAGCCGGCGCCGCCGGTCTGCGCGGCGTGGCGCGGTGGCCGCGCACGGACTGGTGCGCCAGCGCCACGAGCATCAGCAGCGTCGCACCCACGACCAGGGCGAAGATGCCGATGTCGAAGACCAGCGTGCTCGCCGTCGGCACCTTGCCGATGACCGGCAGCTCCGCATAGGCGAAGTAGGTCGTCAGGAAGGGGCGGCCGAAGGCGAGTGCCGCGAGCGCGGTGCCGGACGCGACCAGCAGCCCGGTGCCGATCCAGAGATGCGGGCGCAGGCGCAGCCGGTCCTCGGTCCAGTCCGTGCCGCCGATGATATACTGCAGGATGATCGCGATCGCGACCACCATGCCCGCCGAGAAGCCACCGCCCGGCAGGTCGTGGCCGCGCAGCAGCAGGAAGACCGCGACGATCAGCATGGCCGGGAAGACGAGGCGGGTCAGGGTGAAGGGCACCAGCAGCCAGTCCCCGCCCTCGCGCGCCTCGCCGCGGCCCGTCACCGCCGCGCCCGCCGTCGCGCCATCAGCATGCGCCTGCTGCTCGGGCACCTCGACGCTGTCCGGCGCCGGCCGGAAGCGGCGCAGCAGCGCGTAGGCGGTCAGCGCGACGGCGGCGACGACGAAGATCTCGCCGAGCGTGTCGAAGCCGCGGAAGTCCACGAGGATGACGTTCACGACGTTGGTGCCGCCGCCTTCGGTGTAGCCGCGCTGGAGGAAATGCTGCGCCAGCAACTCGGGCGGGACCCGCGTCATCACCGCGTAGGACAGCGCCGCGAGCCCGCCGCCCGCCGCCACCGCGAGGCCGAGGTCGCGCAGCCGCCGCGTGCGGGTCAGCACCTCCGGCCCCCGGTCGCCGGGAACCTGGACGCGCTTCGGCAGCCAGCGCAGCCCGAGCAGCAGGAGGACGGTGGTGACGACCTCCACCGTCAGCTGCGTCAGCGCGAGATCGGGGGCGGAGAACCAGACGAAGGTGATCACCACCGCGAGCCCCGCGCCGCCCAGCAGGATCAGCGCCGCGAGGCGGTGGAACTTGGCCGTCCAGGCGGCGCCGATCGCGCAGGTGCCGCCCACCAGCCAGACCAGCGCGAGCACCGGGTCCACCGGGGAGGCCGGCAGGTTGCCCGGCCCGAAGCCGCGCAGCCACACCGCCGCGCCGGCGGCGAGGACGGCGAGGAGGACGATCAGCCGCAGCTGCGGCTGCAGGCGGCGCGTGCCCGCCAGGCCCTCGGCGCGCCGCGCCAGCCGCCAGGAGAGGAAGACCATCGTCCGCTCGAAGATCCGCTGGCCCTCGATGCGGCGAAGCAGCGGCTCCCCCTCGATCCCGCTGCGCAGCCGGCGCTGCAGGAGGAGGTAGAGCAGGACGCCGCCGGCGAGCGCGATGATGCTCATCAGCAGCGGCAGGTTGAAGCCGTGCCACACCGCGAGGCTGTAGTAGGGCACGTCGTCACCCAGGATCGAGCGCACTGCGATGTCAAGGAAAGGCCCGATCGTCGCTGCCGGGAGCACGCCGACGCCGATGCAGATCAGCACCAGGATCTCGACCGGAAGGCGCATCCAGCCGGCCGGCTCGTGCGGCTCGCGCGGCAGGTCCGCCGGCACCGGCCCGGAGAAGGCGCCGTGAATGAACCGTAGCGAATAGGCGACGCTGAAGGCGCTGAAGAGCATCGCGGCGAAGGGCAGGACGTTCATCAGGCCGAACGGCGTGTCGGCCGAGAGCGCCTCGGCGAAGAACATCTCTTTCGACAGGAAGCCGTTCAGCAGCGGCACGCCCGCCATCGCCGCCGCCGCCACCAGCGCGAGCCGCGCGGTGAAGGGCATGGAGCGGTTCAGGCCCGACAGCCGCCTGATGTCGCGCGTGCCCGTCTCGTGGTCGATGATGCCGGCCGCCATGAAGAGCGAGCACTTGAAGGCCGCGTGGTTCAGGATGTGGAACACCGCGGCGACCAGCGCAAGTTCGCTGTTCAGGCCGAGCAGCAAGGTGATCAGGCCAAGGTGGCTGATCGTCGAGTAGGCCAGCAGCCCCTTGAGGTCGTTCTGGAAGATGGCGACGTAGGCGCCGACGAGCAGCGTGACAAGTCCGGCCGATCCCACGATCAGGAACCAGGCATCGGTGCCCGACAGCACGGGCCAAAGCCGCGCCAGCAGGAACACGCCCGCCTTCACCAGCGTCGCCGAATGCAGATAGGCCGAGACCGGCGTCGGCGCCGCCATGGCGTGCGGCAGCCAGAAGTGGAAGGGGAACTGCGCGCTCTTCGTCAGCGCGCCGAGCAGGATCAGCGCCAGCGCGACGGGGTACAGCGCGTGCTCGCGGATTCGGTCGCCGGCCGCCAGCACCGCATCCAGCTCGTAGCTGCCGACGATGTGGCCCAGCACCAACACGCCGGCGAACAGCGCCAGCCCGCCCGTGGCGGTGATCGTCAGTGCCATCCGCGCGCCGTCGCGCGCGGCCGCCGTGTGCTGCCAGTACCCGATCAGAAGGAAGGAGAAGAGGCTCGTCAACTCCCAGAAGAAGGCGAGCTGGATCAGGTTGCCCGAGATCACCACCCCCGTCATCGCCCCCATGAAGGCAAGGAGGAAGGCGAAGAAGCGCGGAACGGGGTCTTCCGCTGCCATGTAGTAGCGGGCGTAGAGCACCACGAGCGCGCCGATCCCAGTCACCAGCCCGGCGAACAGCCAGGCGAAGCCGTCCATGCGCAGCGAGAAATTCAGCCCGAGCGCGGGGATCCAGGCGAATTCGGCGCGCAGCACGCCGCCGGCGGAGACCGTCGGGTAGGCCGCCCAGACCAGCATCAGGCAGACCAGCGCGATGCCGCCGGCCAACCCCGCCGCCGCGTTGCGGGCGTGGGTCGGCAGCAGCGTGACGGCGAGCGCGCCCGCGAAGGGCAGGGCAACGAGGGCCAGCAGGAGGACGGTTTCGGGCATCGGGGCGCGTCAGTCCCCGTTCCTGGAGGCGAGCGCCATGCGGGCGTGGGGCGGCATCACGGCGCCCTCGCCGCGGCAGGGCCGGCCAGCAGCGCCACCACCTCCTCGGACGTCGTTGCGGCGCGCAGCCGCCGGAGGGTCTGGGGATCCCGCAGCGAACGGCAGGTCTCGGCGAGCATCGGCAGGAAGCCCTCTGGCGAGGAGTCGGGCCACAAGACGAGGATGACGAGATCCACCGGCTCCTCGTCCCTTGCGTCGAACTCCACTGGCCGGCGCAAGCGCGCGAACAGGGCGACCGGGGGCGGATCGCCGTCGAGCCGCGCATGCGGCAGCGCGACGCCGCGGCCCAGCGCCGTCGAGCCGAGCCGCTCCCGCGCCTGGAGCGCCTCCAGGACCTCGGCCTCGGGCCGCCCCACTCGGCCCGCGGCTTCGGCGGCGAGCAGTTGCAGAGCGGCCGCCTTCGTTGTCGCGCCGAGGTCTAGGATGACGTCCGTCGCCGAAAGGTGGTCCGTGATTGCCATCGCTCTATCCTCTCAACCGTATCGTTCGAGGCCACAGTTCGGGAGAAACGCGTTGCCCAGTCCGAATGTCGGAGCGAGACAAGGGCGCACTCGGCCGGCCGCGATGGTCGCGATGAGCGGGTTGCGGTGCGCCGGCATTGATCTCCCTCACGGCTCTACGATCGTGGCTTAAATGGGGAAACGAGGGGCCAAGATCAACCCAAAAAGTCAATCTTGCGTCTATTGCGTCAAGCGCCTATCTCATCACCCATGCCCCTTACGCCGGCGCAGTGTCGGGCCGCCCGAGCCCTGCTCGACTGGACCCAGGACAAGCTTGCCGAACGCGCGGAGGTCAGCCGCGGTACGATCCGCGGGTTTGAGAGTGGACAGCACGCGTTACAGCGATCGACCGCATCTGCGGTTTGTCGTGCGCTGCAGGCGGGCGGAGTTATGCTTGTTGATGCGGATCGTGCGGCAGGCCCGGGCGTCCGGTTGGTCGGGCCGGTCGATGCCGAGTCTGCGAACACGATCGATGACCAGGGGGGCGACTAGGGCACCCGTCGCTTTGTCACCCCGACCGACAGCGTCGCCGCCGCCAGGTCGAACGTCGCGCCCGAGATGTTCCGCGCCATCACACGGACCGTGTTGTTCGACCACACGGCGGCGTCGAGCTCGATGAAGCGTGTCGACGACACCAGCGATGCTTGCGCCAGGTCGCCCGCCCGAGGCCGGCGCGCTCCGCCCGGCCACCACCTTCTGACCCCGAAAGGAGAGACTTCGATGAACCGACGCATGATCCTGGCCGGCCTGGCCGTTGTCCTTGCCACGCCGGCGCTCGCCCAGCAGCGCGAGCGACGCGGTCCGAATGGCGGCCTGCTCGCGGGCAGCGAGGGCCATGAGGTGGAGCTGGTCGCCAATGGCACGGCGATCCGCGTCTACCTGGTGAACCATGGCCGCGTGGCGCCGCCGCGCGCGGGGGCCACGGCGCGGATGGTGATCCAGGAAGGCCAGGCGAACCGCACGGCGAATCTCGCGGCGAGCGGTGACGGCTTCTCCGCCACGCTGGAAACGCCGATCGCCAGCGGTGCCCGTGTGGTGGTCACCGGCCGCATGCCAGACGGCCATACCGTCCAGGCGCGCTATGTGATGCCCTGATCCATGCGCACGGCCGGTGCCGAGCGGCGCCGGCCGGTTTACGCTACGTCGCTTCGCCCGGAGGACGCCGTGCTGTCGCCGCTGTCGAACCTCACCTACCGCCACCTGTTCCTCGCTCAGGTGCTCTCGCTGCTCGGCACGGGGCTGGCGACCGTCGCACTCGGGCTGCTGGCCTACGAGTTGGCGGGCGCCGATGCCGGTGCGGTGCTCGGCACGGCTCTCGCGATCAAGATGATCGCCTATGTCGGCATCGCCCCGGTCGCCGGCGCATTTGTGCATTTGTTACCGCGCCGAACGCTGCTCGTAGCTCTCGACGTGTTGCGGGCTGCGGTCGCGGTGTGCCTGCCCTTCGTCACCGAGATCTGGCAGATCTATCTCCTGATCTTCGTGCTGCAGGCGGGCTCGGCGGCCTTCACGCCAACCTTCCAGGCGACCATCCCGGACATCCTGGAGGATGAGGCGGAATACACGAAGGCGCTGTCCCTCTCGCGCCTTGCCTACGACCTCGAGGCGCTGGCGAGCCCCGCCATCGCCGCGGCGCTGCTCGGCGTGATCGGCTTCCACTGGCTGTTCGGGCTCAACGCGCTCGGCTTCCTCGCCTCGGCCGTGCTGGTGCTGTCGGTCGTGCTGCCCTCGCCGAAGCCGGCGACGACGGCGGACGGCGCCTGGGGGCGGACAACGCGCGGCGCGCGCATCTACCTTGCGACGCCGCGGCTGCGCGGGCTTCTGGCGCTGAACCTCTCCGTGGCCGCGGCGGGCGCAATGGTGATCGTCAACACCGTGGTGCTGGTGCGCGCTGATTTCGGCCTCGGCGAGAGCGAGGTGGCCTGGACGCTGGCGGCCTACGGGCTTGGCTCCATGACCGCCGCGCTCGCCCTGCCGAGGCTGCTCGGCGAGCGCATGACCGACCGCACGGCGATGCTCGCCGGCGCCGCGCTGCTGGTCGCGGGGCTGCTGCTCGCGCCACTTGTGTCGTCATGGCCAGCGTTGCTGCCGATCTGGGCGCTGCTCGGCCTGGGCAACGGGCTCGTGCTGACACCGAGCGGCCGGCTGCTGCGGCGATCGGCCCATCCCGGCGACCGGCCGGCGCTGTTCGCCGCGCAGTTCGCGCTGAGCCATGCCTGCTGGCTGCTCACCTATCCGCTCGCCGGCAGCCTGGGTGCCGCGATCGGCCTCGGGCCGACCTTCCTGGTGCTCGCCGCGATCGCGGCGGCCGGCGTCGCGGGTGCGGCCCGGCTTTGGCCACGGCAGGACCCCGAGGAGATGGAGCACGACCACCCCGGCCTTCCGGCCGACCATCTGCATCTCCGCTCAGCCCACGCCACATCCGCCGCGACCGCCGGGGCCCGGCACCGGCACGGCTTCGTCATCGACGACCTCCATCCCCGCTGGCCGCAGGCGTGACGCAAGCGGCCGTCACGCCTCCTCGCGCCCCGCGGCGGCGATCTCCGCCTTGAGGCAGGCGACGAAGTCCTTCACCAGGATGGAGCGCGCGGGCCCGGCCGGCTGCAGCAGGAGCGACCGGAACGGGATGCGCGGCGCGAAGGGCCGCGCGACGAGCCCGCGCGCGGCATAGCCGCCGGCCGCGAAGGCCAGCGAATTCGCCAGCCCGATCCCGACGCCGAGCCCGGCGAGCTCGCACACGGTGGCGGAGAACGGCGTCTCGGCCACCGGCTCCACGCGCATCCCGGCCTTGGCCAGCACGGCCTCCAGCCGACGCCGCGCCCGGTCCTCGGGCGCGAGCGCGATCCAGGGCTCCCCGGCCAGGTCCCGCGCGCGGATCTCGGTGCGCGTCGCCAGCTTGTGCGCGGCCGGCATGACGATGACGCCGGGGGGCGCGGCCAGGAACTCCCAGGCGACATTGGCGAGGTCTACCTCGTCAGCGCAGAGGCCGATGTCGAAGCTGCCGGCCACGACGCGGTCGCGCACGACGGCGGAGCTCGCGATCTCGAAGGAGACCGTGATGCCAGGCCGCGTCGCAAGCAGCCGCCGCAGCGCGCGCGGCACCAGGTGCAGCCCGAGTGCGGCGGAGCTGCCGACGCGCAGCACGCCCGTGCCGATCTCGGCCAGCCGCGCCGCCGCCTGCCGCACACGGTCCAGCCCCGCCTGGGCGGCCAGGATCTCGGCATGCAGCAGCCTGGCCTCGGGCGTCGGCACCAGCCGCTTGCCCTGCCGCTCGAACAGCGACAGGCGGCTGGTGTCCTCGAGACGGCGGAGCGCGCGGCTGACGGCGGGCTGCGACACGCGGAGCAGCGCGGCCGCACCGGTCGCGGAGCCGGTCTTCATCACCGCGGCGAAGGTATCGAGCAGCGCGAGGTTCATACCCCCATATAACCTCGGCGGATAAGAACCACACTGATTGTCAGGTTCGCGCATGTCCGGCCGCGGCTATTCAGGCCGCCATGCCGCCGCACCCCGCCCTTGCGCCGATCCCCGATCCCGCTGCCTTCCGCAGCCTGGCGCCCGCCGTGCACCGCGGCAGCACGGTCGTCTTCGGCAGCATGGCCGAGTATGCCGAGCGCCGGTCGCGCTTCTACGACGGCTATTCCTACGGCCTCTACGGCACGCCGACCTCGCGGGCCCTGGAAGCGGCGGTCTCCGCGCTGGAAGGCGCCGCGCACAGCTTCGTCGTGCCGTCGGGGATGGCCGCGATCACGCTGGTCACGCTCGCCTGCGTCGCGCCCGGCCGGACCGTGCTGTTCCCGGACAGCATCTACGACCCCGCCCGGACGCTGGACGCGACCCTGCTCGCGCCCTTCGGCATCGAGGCCCGCTACTACGACCCGCTCTGCGGCGGCGCCATCGCCGGGCTGCTGGACGACGCGACGGCCCTGGTCTGGGTGGAATCGCCGGGCTCGGTGACGATGGAGGTGCAGGACATCCCGGCAATCGCGGCGGCCGCCCGCGCCCGCGGCATCCCCGTCGCGGCGGATGCGACCTGGGCCACGCCGCTGCGCTGCCGCACGCTCGACCTCGGCGCGGATTTCGCGGTCTCGGCGCTGTCGAAATACCTGAACGGCCATTCCGACGTGCTGATGGGTGCCGTCTCGGTGCGCGACGCCGCGCGCTATCGCCGGCTGCGCGACGTGGCGCGGGTGCTTGGGTACGGCGTGTCCCCCGAGGACTGCGCCCTGGTGCTCCGCGGGCTGGAGACGCTGGAGGTGCGGCTCGACCGGTCGGAGGCGACGGCGCTGCGGCTCGCCGAGTGGCTCTCCCGCCAGCCGGAGGTCGCGCGCGTGCTGCACCCGGCCTTCCCCTCCTGCCCCGGCCACGCGACCTGGCAGCGCGACTTCACGGGGTCGAGCGGCGTCTTCACCGTCGAACTGCAGCCCTGGACGCGCCAGCATCTGCCGGCCGCGATGGAGGCGCTGCAGCGCTTCGTCATCGGCGCGAGCTGGGGTGCGACACGCAGCATCGTCGCGCCGATCGATCCGCCGCCGCCGCGCACGGCCGTCGCGCGGCCCACGGGCGGCCCGCTGCTGCGGATCAGCGCGGGGCTCGAGGATGCCGCGCTGCTGATCGCCGACCTGGAGCGCGCCTTCGCGGTGCTGCGCGGCGCGCCTGAAGGCGGCGCCACGGACTGCGCCACCCCAGAACAACCGGGAGACCCACGATGAAGAGCCACCTCAGCCGTCGCGCCGTCCTTTCGGCGCTCGCCGCCGCGCCGCTGCTTCCCGGCACCTTGGCCGCGCAGCCGGCCTGGACCCCGAACCGTCCTCTCCGCCTGATCGTGCCTTTCGCACCGGGCGGTTCGACCGACGTCGCCGCGCGCATCCTGGCCGAGCGCATGGGGGAGACGCTTGGCCAGCCAGTCGTGGTCGAGAACCGCACCGGCGCCGGCGGGCGCATCGGCGCCGAGGCCGCGGCGCGCGCGCCAGCGGATGGCTACACGCTGCTGATGGGCACCAACGGCGTGATGACCATAGCGCCCAATCTCGGCCTGATGGGCACGCTCGACATCCAGCGCGACCTGGCGCCGGTCTCGCTTGCCTTCACCACCGACATCCTGGTGGTGGTCCCGGCCAGCCTGCCGGTGCGCGACCTCGCGGGCTTCGTCGCCATGGCCAGGGAGCGGCCCGGGCAGGTCTCCTTCGGGTCGAGCGGCGTCGGCACGGCGACGCACATCTTCACCGAGGTCCTCGCAGCATCTGCCGGGATCCAGCTCTCGCATGTGCCCTACCGCGGTAGTGGGCAGGCAATGAACGACCTGATGGCGGGCACGATCCAGCTGATGCTCGACCAGCCTGCCTCCTCGATCGGCGGTATCCGTGACGGCCGGCTGCGCGCGCTGGCGACCACCAGCACGCGGCGCAACGCGCTGCTGCCGGATGTGCCGACCGTGGCGGAGGCTGGGCTGCGCGGGGCGGAATCTTCTTCCTGGGGCGCGATCATGGCGCCCGCGGGAACGCCCGATCCGGTTGTCGCGCGGCTGAACGCGGCCGTGCGCGAGGCTGTCGGCCAGGCGACTGTGCAGGCGCGGCTCGCCCAGTCCGGCCTCGATGCCGCCGCGTCGAGCCCCGCCGAGCTCGCTGGCTTCATCCGCGAGGAAACCGCGAGGTGGGGCCAGGTTGTGCGCGAGCGGGGAATTCGCGCCGAATAACTGTCGAGCCTGCCTGACGACGCAGTCCAACGTCGGACCGCGTCGTCGAGGCTTCACGGGACTCTTCGCTTCACGACGTGCACCGCGAGCGGCGCCACCGCCAAGTCCACCGTCGACGCGCTGACGTTCCGCGCCGTGACGCGCACGCTGTTGTTTGACCACACATGGCAGTCGAGCAAGAAGGCGATGCTGCTGGTGTCGAGCGACGCGTCGGCGAAGTCGCCACGCCGCGCGCCCGGCACGGTGACGTCGATGTTCGCCGTCGCGCCGGGGCCAAGGCTCGGTAGATCCCAGTTCGTCTCCAGCGCCAAGGTCCGCGTCCCCGCCGGCAGCGAAGGGCAGCCGTAGAGCACCGCCGGCGCGTCCTCCGGCAGGCCGTAGAGCCGCAGCGCCTCGAGCTCGATCTGCCCGTCGAAGCCGATGATCCCGATCTGCGCAAAGGCCACGCCGGCGCCGAGCCGCACCGTCTGGCGGCGGTTCAGCGAGCTGTCCTGCATCACCGCACCGGCCTGCCAGCTCTTGGAGGCGACCACCCACTGCATGGTGGTGCCGGAGGCCAGCACGTCCTGCGGCTGATTCTCCCGAACCGTGCCCGCGCCGTCGAAGCAGCGCACGCAGAGCCGCCCGCCATCGGCACCACCGACCAACCAGTGGGCCAACGCGAACTCCTTCGCGTGCGTGGTCTGCACCACGAACGCGACGCCCCGGTTGGCGTTCAGCAGCAGTCCCCGCCCGGTCGCCGCGATGCCGTCCAGCCCGTTCCAGGACAGCGCCGCCATGGTGGTCTCGGTGGTGGTCGAGGTCGCGATGATGCAAGCCCCCTCGACCCCGATCTCGGTGTTGCTGTGGCGGAAGGCCGCGGCGCGCAGGTTCGGGATGTTGGCCAGCAGCCGCGTCAGCCGCGAGGCCGGCGCGCGGTGGCGGTTGTAGACGGCGTTGCCGGCGCGCGTCGCGCTCGGCGCATAGCGGATGCTGATCGCGTAGGTCTGCGCCCAGGCCACCTCGTATTCGCAATCGGTCGCCGTCCCGGTGTGCTCAGCGACGAAGGGCGAGCAGGCTTCCATACGGACCGCGCGAGCGATGATCGCGGTGCCCGCCGTCTCGTTCAGGAAGGGGATGGCGATATTCGGATCGAGCTGGCGCAGCTCGAAGTTCGGCGCGTCGAAGACATGCCGATTGTGGTTGTTGTACGCCTCGACCGAACTGCGCGAGAAGCGGACCCCGTAGCGGTTGATCGCGGGATTGATGCCGGTGCCGCAGGCGAAGTGCCCGCCATAGTAGCGCACCGAGGTGTTCCAGGAGCCTGCCTGCGCGCAATGCACATCGAGGCCGATCTTGTTGTTCACCAACCGGCCAAGGACGAGCGTGGTATCCTCGAAGCCGCGCGCGTCGCCGAGCGTGCGCATCCCGATCGTGAAGCCCTGCGCGAGGCGCACGTCGACAAGCGAGGAGTCGAGATTGCGCGCGAGGATGCCGATGTCGGCCTCTTCGAGCCAGTTCGATTGCACCAGCCGGATCACTTGAATGTTCGCGTAGACCTTTTCGGCATTCCGCACGGTTCCGCCATCGCCCAGCGTCAGCACGGTGGCCGGCGCGTTGGTGGCGCCGGTGTACCGGATGACCCCCTGCATGATCAGGCCGCGGGCACCGCCACCCAGCGTCACGCCGCTGTCGACGTTCCAGGTGCCGGGCGGGATGACAGCGAACTTCCCATCCGCCGCGGCGCGATCGAAGCAGGCCTGGATGGCGACGCGGTCGATGGCCGCACCGTCGCCGAGGCCGCCGAAGTCGCGCGGCAAGACCGCCTCGCGATCGCGGAGGTACTTCACCAGGTCGGTCTTGGAGATGTTCTGGCCGAGGACCATCAGGTCGTCGATGCGGGCGGCCATGGCTGCCTCCGATCAGAGCGCGGTGGCGGTGACGGGCCCGGCAAGGGCCGAGACGTTGCCCTCGACGGAGACGGCGCGGAGCCAGTACCAGCGGGTCTGGCCGGCGGTGAGGCCGGTGCGGTCCCAGGGCAGCGCGGTCGGCTCGGTCTCGAGTTTCATGGCAGCGGACAGGCTGGCGCTGGTCGCCTCGAACACCTGCAGCCGGACGGCATCGGCGGGGAAGCCGGCCGACAGGCGCACGCCGCCGGTGATGCCAAGCGCGGCGGGTGTGGTCACGGCGCCGGGGATGGCCGCCTCCCGCCAGCCCGACACCGCCCCGCTGCGGGCCATGGCGCGCGCCCGGAAGGCGGTCGGCTCGGTGGTGGGGACCGATGCCGCGGTGGCGCCCAGGGCGCCGCCGTAGCCCTGCCAGGCGGCGACGGATGCGGGGCGGAACTCGAGCTCGTAGCCGGCCAGGTAGGCGCTGCCGACCGCCGCCCACGACACGCTGATGGCGGCGAACGCGGTGCCAGTGGGCGTGTCCACCGCGATCGAGGGCGGCGCGGCGATGACCCCAGGGTTCGGCAGAACGACGGAAGGGCTGTCACCGGCGGCGCGCTCATCCACCGCCGGGTTCCAGTCCCACACCGCTGGATCCTCCTCGGAGAGGGTGAGGTCCACGGCACCGTCCGGCGACAGCCGCCAGCCCGTCACCCGCGCCGGGAACGGCCCGACCCGGTCGAGGGCGACCGTCACCCCGTCCCAGGGCCGGAGCCGCAGCGCCGAGAGGTTGGCCGGAAACGCCACCTCGCGCTGGCGGCGGATGCGTTCGAGCTCGGCCTTCATCAGCCGCTGCACGGTCGCCACCGAGGTGGTCAGCGGGTACTCGACGTCGCGGTAGATCTGCTCGCCGCCGTCCTCCGCGACGTAGTTCGAGGCGAGCAGCGGCGGCGCGTCGGTGGGCTGCCAGTTCTTCGCCAGGTCGACGTAGACGGCCCGCACGCCGTTGAAGAGGTCCCGCCGCGGCCGGCTGCCCTGGATCGTCACATCGCCGCGCAGGTCGTCCGAGGTGAGCGTCGCCGCCGGCAGCGCCGGCCCGCCCGCGTGGATGAAGATGCGCCGGAACATCGCCATCATGCGCGACACCCCGGCGGCCAGGATCGCACGCCGCAGCCGCAGTTCACGCACGCGGTCCGGCAGCCAGGGCCGGCGCGCGCCCGCCATCATCTGGACGGCGAGGAACGCCAGCGCAGTACCGGCGAAGACGCCCGTCGGCACCAGCGGCACCGGCATGAACCCCGGCGCGGCAAGCACGACAAGCAGCCCGCCCGCGCCTGCCCAGCCGGCCCGGTCCAGGATGTCCCCGAGGGCGACGTGGCGCGCATCCGTCGTACCGCGGGAGGATGCGCTTGCAGGTGCCGGCGATGCCGTCCGATGGATCACAGCAGGTGCAGGACCGTCTCGGTATAGGCCCGCCGCTGCGCTTCCGTCAGCTCGGCGCGCAGCACGTCCTCCTCGACGCAACATCCCGCCGCGTCGAAATCGGCAGTAAGCTTCCGGACCACATCGGCATCGCCGGACTCGGCATGATCCGCCCACATGACATCAAGCGCGTAGTGCGGCAGCGCCGAATCGGAAAGGGCGAGCCGGCGCCCCGCCCAGATCCCGATCAGCAGGTTCCGCCGCGCCCTCGGGCTCTCGGCCGTTGCCTGCTCCAGGGTATGCAGCGTGATGTCGGCGGTGAGGGCACTCTGAATCGGGGCCATCGGGTCATCTCCTCCAGGTGATTGGTTCTTCCCGCCAGGTTCCCGGCATGTCCCGCCTGCGGCATCGGAGACCGCGCGAGAACGCCGCGAATCCGCTCGCGCCGGGACGCAACCACCATGAAGGCATGAAGGCGAGCCGAGCCCCATGCGGGATCGCCGGATGCCCGGCGGCCAGGAGAGGCGGGAACGTCCATGAGGGAAGCAGGCTCCGGTTCGAGGCTTGGCGGCCCGGCATGGCGCCGCCTTGCGCGTGAGGGGGCCGGGGCACCGACCCGTCGCAGACATCGCCTTGCCGGCCGCGCCGAACAAGGCAGGGCGCCACCGCCCCGTGCGGTTCCCCACGCCAGGCCTCAGGCACCCGCGGCGCCGGGCCATCGGGCGTGGCGCGCGCTCACCCGTCGCGTCGGCGCATCATCCGCGACATCGGGTGGCCGCCGGCGCATTGCGCCGCCCCGCGGCGCCCGCGGATGCCGTCAGGTCAGACGCTTCGCAGCCTCCATCGCGGCCTCGACGTCGGCGCGGATGGCCGCCTCATCCAGCAGCACGATCGCGCGCGGCCCGATCCGCAGACGGCCAAGGCGCGCGAGCTCCGCCAGTTCGCGCGACACGGCCTCGCGCCGCGCCCCGATCCGCGCCGCGAGCTCGGGACGGGCCGGCGGCGGGGAGATCGCGACGCCTCCTCCTGCCTCGGGCGGACGCGGCCGCGCGAGACGGAGCAGCTCGGCGCAAAGCCGGTGCCGCGTCGGCAGCGCGGCGTATTCGAGAAGGCGTCTGTTCTGGCTCCGCACCCGCTCCGCCAGCACCGCGATGAGCCTCCGCGCCAGCGGCGGCGATACGAGGACCAGATCGACGAAGGTTGCGCCCGGGACAACCGCGATAACGGTCCGGTGAACCGCGAGAATGCCGGCCGAAGGAGGCGTCGCGGGGCCTGCGAAGGCGGCAAGGTCGCCCACGAAGGCTCCCGGCCCCACCTCGGCCACGATCTTCTCCCGCCCGCCGCTCGATCGCATCAGGACCCGCAATGGCCCGCCGCGGAGCACCACGCGCACCTCCGTGGAGGGGCAGTCGAAGTCGAGCACGATGGCGCCGGCCGCGAACTCCATGACGCGCGATGCGGACTCGGCGCGGGCGAGCGCTGCGGCGTCCGCGTCCGCGAAGAAGTCAAGTCGCCCGAGGTTCGGCGCAAGGCGCTCCCTGTCCACTGCGGCCCCTTCACCGGCAACGACGCACAGGATTCCCCGCGCCGGCCCTTCACGCCACTGAAAAGCGATGCGTTCAGTGGCGCAGAGGGCGGGACGCGTCTCGCTGCAGGCCTCGCGACCGCGCTGCCGCCGGGCGGGTGAAGCCTGCGGCGTCGCCGAGGCCCCTGCGACTTGGTCAGACGCTGCGCTCCAGCGCCGCGATGCGATCGCGGACCGCCAATTTTTCGCGCTTGAGGGCGCCGAGCACGGTCGCGTCGGGCCGTGGCCTGCCCGCCTCCTCCGCAATGCGGCGTTCCAGGCCCGAATGCTGGACCTGGAGCCGTGTCAGAAGCCAAGCGATCGTCGCAAGGCCCCTGGAGGCCGGGTTGGCGGACCGCGCGGCCGTTCGCTCGAACGAGAGCCGCGTGGGAAGCAGCCGGTAGCCCTCTCGCAAGGCTTGGTGGCGGCATGTGATGGCCGCCGGCGTCGAGGTGGTCGGTGGACGAGCGTCGGCATTCATGGTCGGCGTCTCCGTCTTCGGTGCCCGGGGATCGGGCACGCAAGGTGAAGGTCCGACATGGCGCGGCCCCGACATCGGACGGCGGCACCAGAGGCTACCCGGACCCAACGCCCGTAACATCCGGATCGCGGGTGCCCGCTTCAATGAGACGCAGAACGGGACCGTGCGGAACCGCACGGGGCGAGCCTATCCGTTGTTGCGGGGCGCGGGCGGTGGGGCGACATCCGGGACAAGACGGAACCCGGGCTCCTCTGGTGCACCAGGCAGCATCATGTCGGACCGTCGAACTCTTGCCCGGGAGCCCCGTCCCCTCGTGGATACCCTCGCCCCGATCCCCCCCGCCAGCCGGCTCGGCCAGCCCGCCCGGACCCTCAACCTGGAGACCGTGACATGATCCGCGATTTCTTCCTTTGGCTCTTGACCAGCCTCGTGATTGATCCGATCCAGGCCGAGTGGAGCGCACGCCTGCAGGCCGCCGGGGCATCGCCGCCTGTCGTGGCCGAGATGACGCGCTGTGCCGCCGAGGCCGGTCCGGCGCTCGCCGCCCGCGCGGCCGATGACCCTTGGTGGGGGATCACCACGGCCGCTGGCGTGATGATCGGCTTCCGCGACGGCGCCGCGGTCGTCGCCGAGGCGACGCCGGGTTGCACCGAAGCGGTGGCGGCGGCGCGGCCATTCCTGGAGGCGCTCCGCTCCTGAGCGGGTGGTCCCGGCCTTCGCGTGGGGTCACCACCGGCGGCGCTTCCCGCCGCGTGATGCGACACGCCGTCGGCGACGCGAAACCTTCCGCGGCGCCGACCCCATACCCAAGCCCGCCCCGCAGCAGTCCCCCGCGGCGAGCCGCCCATTGCCGCCGCGCCAGGCCTAGGCCATCGTGGTCTCCGGCGGCGGCGAAGGTCGTGCAAGCGGCTTTGTCGTCGCCGAACTCCGCCATGCGGCCTTCGGCCCGGCATCCGGGCCCGCCGCGAAGGGGGCTCATGCACGGATCGAACGCCGTCGGCCGGGCACCGTGGCGCCGGACGAGCGGGCTTCCGGGGGAACAGGGAAGCCGGCCGCGGCGCGCGCGCGATGCGTGAGCAGTGGGGCAGCCAGGCCGGCTTCATCCTCGCCGCGATCGGCTCTGCGGTCGGGCTCGGGAACATCTGGCGCTTCGCCTATGTCGCCGGCGAGAACGGCGGCGGCGCGTTCCTGGTGGTCTATCTCGTCATCGTCCTGACGATCGGCCTCCCGCTCGTCATCGCGGAGATATCCATCGGCAAGCGCACCGGGGCGGACGGCGTCACCGCCTTCGAGCGCCTTGCCCCCGCCTCGCCCTGGCGGCGGGTCGGTTGGCTCGGCGTGGCGGGTTCGGCGCTGATCCTGGCCTACTACTCGGTGATCGCCGGCTGGGCGCTGCGCTACTTCTTCGCCGCCGCCGGCGGAACCCTGTGGGAGCGGCCGCCGGGCGGCTTCGCGGAGAGCTTCCACGGCTTCATCGGCCACCCGCTCGAGCCGCTCGGCTGGCATGTCGCGATGATGGTGCTGAGCATGGCCGTCGTGCTGGCCGGCGTCGCCCGCGGCATCGAGCGGGCCTGCCTGTGGCTGATGCCGATGCTGGCGCTGATCGTGCTGGGGCTGGCCGGCTTCGCGCTGACGCTGCCGGGCTCCTCCGGCGGCGTCGCCTTCCTGTTCACGCCGCGATGGGAGGCGCTGTTCGACCCGCGGGTGATCCTGGCGGCGACCGGCCAGGCCTTCTTCTCGATCGGCCTCGGCATGGCGGTGTACGTGACCTATGGGAGCTATCTGCGGCCGGAGCAGCGCATCGCCCGGCCGGCCGCAGTGATCGTCGGCGCCGACACCAGCTTCGCGATCGTCGCCGGCCTCGCGATCTTCCCGGCGGTCTTCGCGATGGGCGGCAACCCCGCCGTGGGCGCGGAGCTGGCCTTCATCACCCTGCCCGACATCTTCCTGGCGATGCCGGCCGGCAAGGTCGTGGCGATCGCCTTCTTCCTGCTGCTGAGCGCGGCGGCGCTGACCTCGATGATTTCGCTCCTGGAAGTGCCGGTGGCTGTGCTGATCCATCGGCTCGGTCTGCGGCGCCGCAACGCGGTCCTGGCGGTCGGCGGCACGGCGCTGCTGGGCGGCGTGCCGCCGGCGCTGGGCTACGGGCCGCTCGCCTGGCTCAGCGTGACCGGCGCGCCGCTGCTCGAGGAGGTGGACCACGTCGTCTCCAACCTGATCCTGCCGCTGGCCGGGCTCGGACTCGCGCTGTTCTTCGGCTGGGTGCTGCCGGCGGGGAGCGCGCGCGACATGGCGGGGATGGCCGGCCTGGCCTGGCGGCTCGTGCATGGGACGATCCGCTACCTCGCGCCGGCCTTCATCCTCGGCCTGATGGTGTTCCGGCTGACCTCAGGCTGAACCGGCGGGTCACGCCGCCGGCGCGGCCGTGATGATCTCGGCCGCACGCTCGGCGGCGTCGTGGAAGGGCAGCAGCACGACGTCGGCGCCGCGCCGCACCAGCTCCTGCGCATCCTGCTCCGCCTGCGCCGTGACCGCCACGCGCCCGCCGAAGCGCTCGCCGCGCAGCGCCGAGATCAGCGCCAGGTTGTGGTCCTGATGGGTCAGCCCGCCGGCGCGGCTCGGTATGGCGGAGATCGCCCAGCGCGCCTGCGCGAGCGGCAGCGCACCCATCAGTTCGGGATCGGTCGCGTCGCCGTAGAGCGCCTCGTGGCCGGCGCGGCGCCAGGCGCGCACGGCCTCGGGGTCGAAATCGACCCCGAGGACCGAAAGGCCTCGCTGGCGCAGGTTCTCCGCGATCGCGCAGCCGAAGCGGCCGAGCCCGAACAGCACGACGTCGGGGCGCACGCCCGGCCCGTGCGGCCCATCCTGCGCCGTCGCCGCCTCGCGCCACGGATGCCCGCGCTCGAAGATCCGCAGCGGCCGGTCGAGCCACGCGGCGAGCAGGTGCGAATGCTGGATCATGTAGGTCGAGAGCGTGATGGTGGTGATCCCGATCAGGGTCACGAGGCCGAGCGCGGGCTCCGCCACATGGCCGAGCGTCACGCCCATGGCCATCAGGATCAGCGAGAACTCGCTGATCTGCGCCACGGTCAGCCCGGCGAGCAGGCCGGTGCGCCGCCGGTAGCCCATCGCGCCCATGATCGCGACCATGATCAGCGGGTTGCCGATCAGCACGAAGGCCGAGAGCAGGAAGGCGGCGCCGAGCTGCGCGCCCATCGCGCCGAGGTCGAGCCGCGCGCCGAGCGCGATGAAGAAGAACAGCAGCAGGAAGTCGCGCAGGCTCGACAGCCTCGCGGCGATCGCCTCGCGGAAGCTGGTCGAGGCGAGCGAGACGCCGGCGAGCAGCCCGCCGAGTTCCTTGCCGAGCCCCACCGCGTCGCCGATGGCGGCGAGCAGCGCCGCCCAGCCGATCGCGAAGCCCGCCAGCAGTTCCGGCGAGCCGGCCAGCCGGGCCGTCAGCGGTTCCGCCAGGAAGCGGATGACGATGGCGACGAAGGCCAGCATCGCGACCCCGCCCGCCGCCACCTTGACCAGCCCGCCCAGCGCCGCCGTCTGTCCCACCCCGGCCGCCAGGGCCGAGACGACGACCATGGCCAGCACCACCACGATGTCCTGCACGATCAGGAAGCCGAGGGCGATGCGCCCGTGCAGGCTGTCGATCTCCCGCTTGTCCGACAGCAGCTTGACGATGATGATCGTGCTCGAGAAGGTCAGCGCGACCGCGACATAGAGGCTGGTCACGGCGTCGAGGCCGAGCAGCAGGCACAGGCCGAAGCCGATCAGCGCGGTGAAGCCGACCTGCCCGAGACCGGTGGCCAGCGCCACCGCGCCGAGGCTGCGCACCAGGCCGATATCGAGCTTGAGCCCGACCAGGAACAGCAGGACAGCGATGCCGAGCTCGCTCAGCAGCTCGATATGCACGTCCGAGCGCGCAACGTTCAGCACGCCCGGTCCGGCGAGGATCCCGGCCGCGATCAGCCCGACGATCAGCGGCTGGCGCGCCAGCAGCGCGACCAGGCCGGCGGCGGCGCCGAGCGCCAGGAGAGCAGCGATCTCGTAGAAGACCGAGGTCGCGATCAGCTCCGTCACGGCCGGGTCCCGGGCGGGCGGTCGTGCGCGTCCTCGGGCGGGACGGCGAGAACGTCGCAGCGCACCGTCGCCAGCACCTCGGCCGCCACGCTGCCCAGGATGGCGCGGCGCAGGAAGCCCGCGCCGGCGGTGCCGATGACGACGAGGTCGGGGCGCGACCGGTCCGCAGCCTGGGCGATGGCGCTCGCCGCCCGCCCGGCCACCGCGCGCTGGTCCGGCCTGAACGGCAGACCGAGCGCGGCGACCGA
>JBEQBS010000013.1:0-22103 GCA_041639675.1 Rubritepida sp.
CATCGCCGTGCAGGCGGCCGGCGCGCCGCTGGCCCGCGCGCCGGTCGTCTCGCCCCGGCGCTCGCTGCTGTCCTTCGTGGCGATGGACATCGTGGACAACTGCAACCTGCGCTGCCCCTTCTGCGTGTACGACTACGCCGACACCCGCCGCACCACGGCGATGAGCGACGAGGCCTTCGAGGCCGCGCTGCGCCTGCTGCCCATCACCGGCAGCGGCCATTTCTGGCTGTCCTGCCTGCATGAGCCGACGCTGCATCCGCGCTTCACCGAGTTCCTGGGCCGCATCCCGCCCGAGCACGCCGACAACGTCTTCTTCACCACCAACCTGGCGAAGCGCATGCCGGCCGCGCATTGGCAGGCCCTGGCCCATTCGGGCCTGCACCACGTCAACATCTCCTTCGAAAGCCTGGACCCGCCGACCTATGAGCGGCTGCGCAAGGGCGCGCGCTTCGCCATCTTCGCCGAATGCTGGGCGGCGCTGCTGGCCGCCTTCCGCGCCGCCCCGCGCCCGCCGGGCATCCGCTACAACCTCATGGCCTACCGCTCCAACCTCGCGGAGCTGGCCGGCCTGGCGCGGCTGCTGGTGGAGGAGCGCGACGCCATGCAGGTGGAGATCCGCGACACCATGGACCTCCCCTACATCCCGCGGGACTTCGCGGCGGCCGAATACCTGGACCGCGAGGGCTGGCTGCGGCTGATGGACGGGCTGGCGGGATTGCCGGCGGAAAAGCTGGTGGTGATCGCCCCGCCCGCCCTGGTGGGGGAGATGACGCGCCCCGGCGGCCCGCTGGTGCTGCCGAACCAGCCGCCGGCGCAGGGCGACCCGCCGCGCCTGGCCCGCGCCAACCCGCCCTTCCACGCCCTGGTCCGCGCCTCGGGCGAGATCATGGTGATGGGCCGCGACCCCGCCGGCCCCGGCCGCCCGGACGTGGTGGTGGCGCAGCGCGACCTGCGTGAGCTGGGCGACCTGGACGCGCTGTTCGACGGCATCCGCTACGGGTCGTAGCGGCCTTCCGCGAGGCCCGGCGCCCAGCCGGTCCAGGCGGCGCGCGCCGGGCCGGTCTTGCGGGCCACCACGCCGGTGAAGGCCGGGGCGCGGGCGTGCTGGTTGCGGGTGACGCCAGGCAGGAAGGGCAGGCAGGGCACCAGGCTGTGCTCGATGGCCTCGAAGCGCTCCAGGATCTCGAAGCCGGTGCCCGGGTTCAGCAGCGCCGGCCATTTGTGGATGGTGTAGCGCTGGTAGTCCCAGGGCTCGGCGTGCAGCGGCCAGGAGCCGGGGACGAAGGCGAAGAACAGCCCGCCCGGCCGCAGCAGCGCGTTCACCTCCGTCACCACCCGCTCGGGCGAGAGCAGGTGCTCCATCACCGAGTTCGAGTAGCACATCCCCACCGAGCCGTGCGGCAGTGCCGAGGACAGCTCATGCGCGTCGCAGACCAGGTCCACATTCGGGTCGGGCTCGATGTCGGTGCCGATGTAGCGCCAGCGCGGGTCCAGCGTGGCGCGCAGGCCGGTGCTGGTCGGGCCGCGCGCGCCGAGTTCGAGGAAGACCTGGCCCTCGCCGCCTTCCGCCAGCGCCTGCGCGATGTAGTGGGCGGGGATGCGCGTCCAGAGCCCCACCTGCTCGATGGAGCGGTGCGGGGTGATGACGTGGCGCGTGCCGTCGGCGAAGGCGCAGTGGATGCGCATCGCCGTGATGCGGTCGCCATCGGCGACGGAAAGGAAGGGCATCTGCGCCGGCTCCTCCAGCACGGCGCGGATGCAGTGGCCGGCCATGCCCCAGTCCGGCCCCAGCAGGTCCATCAGCGCGGGCGAGGCGAAGGGGATGCGCGGGCGGCGCGGCGCCAGCGGCACCAGCCCATTCCCCCAGGCCGGGGACGGGCCGGGCAGCACGGCATCGGCGGTGAGCCAGGAGGCGTGCGCGAGCGGCAGGGGCGATTCGAGCGCGACGGCGGTGAGCGGGGCGCCGGGGCGGATCACCTCGAAATCCAGCTGCACGTAGTCGCGGAACACCGACCATCCCCGTGTGGCGCTGAAGGTGCCGGAATCGGCCGTCGCGGCCGGATGCCCGCGCGAGGGCACCAGCGCGTCCAGCGCCATGGAGTCCCATTCCAGGTCCCGCCAGAGCAGCGGCGCGCCATCGGCGGATTCGTGGTGCAGCAGCAGGAAGTCGGGGCGGGTGTGCCAGGGCTCGAACCAGGCCTCCAGCAGCAGCGCGCCGTCGGGCAGGGGCGTGGCGGCGGCGGCGCGGATCTCGTCGCCGCGGTCGGGCACGGCGCCTGTCGCGTCCAGCGTGAAGGCGGCCTTCTGCATGCGGCTGGGCATGATGGTCTCGACGCGCAGCCGGGCGCCGGGGGCCAGGCGCAGGCGCAGGCGCAGGCGCTGCGCCTCGGCGGCGAAGAAGGGCAGGGAGAAGGCCAGGGTGCAGGGCTGCCCGGCGGCCACGGACCAGCCATCCGCCCGCGCCTCGTGCCCGCCGCCCGCCAGGCGTTGCGCATGCGGGTCGCCCGCGCCGGCGATGCGCCGGCTGCGCCCCGGCCAGGGCGAGGGGCCGGAAACCGGGGCAGGGGCGCGCGATTGCAGGAAGAACATCGGCGCATCCTAACCCTGGATGCGCCGCGCCGGCATCAGCTGTTCGGGCCGCGGCCGATGGCGACGGGCTGCCAGCGGCGCAGGCTGGTGGATTGCAGCACCGCCGGGTTCACGCAGGACATCGGCCACTTGCCCTGCGCCACCAGGGCGAGTTCCGCGCCGACGCGGCGCTTGCGCGCCTCGTCGAAGCGGGCGGAGGCGGAGGCGGTGTGGGCGGAGAGGATCACGTTGTCCATGGAAAGGATCGGGTTGTTGTGCGAGGGTGGCTCTACCTCCAGCACGTCGAGGCCCGCATAGGCGATCCAGCCCTCCTGCAACGCCTGGATCAGCCCCGATTCGTCCACCGTCGGCCCGCGCCCTGTGTTGAGGAAGATGGCGCTGCGCTTCATGGCGCGGAAGTGCGCGGCGCGCAGCATGTGCGTGCATTCGGGGCGCGCGGGGGCATGCATGGAGACGAAGTCGGACTGCGCCAGTAGCTGGTCCAGCGTGACGGGGGTGACGCCCATCTCGTGCATCACGCTTTCCTCGACGAAGGGGTCGTAGGCGATCACGTTCAGGCCGAAGCCCCTGGCGCGGCGCGTCACGGCGCGGGCGACGCGGCCGAAGGAGATCAGGCCCAGGGTCTGCCCCCACAGCCGCGGCACCTTCAGCAGCGCCGGGCGGCCCTCGCTCCAGCGGCCCTCGCGCACCATGCGGTCCTGCTCGATGACGCGGCGGAAGGTGGAGAGCAGCAGGGTCATCGCGTGGTCCGCCACCTCCTCGATGAAGGTGTCGGGGATGTTGGTGACGGGGATGCCGGCGGCGGTGGCGGCCTTCACGTCCACGCTGTCCACGCCCACCGAGCCCAGCGAGATCACCTTGCACTTCGTGAGTGCGCCGATGATCTCGGCGGTGATGGGGATGCCCTTGCCGTAGATGGCGTCGGCCTCCTTCGCAGCGGCGATGAAGCCGGTGGTGTCGGTCGGCGCCTCGACGATCTCGGCATCCAGCCCGGCCAGCGCCTCCATCTCCAGCGCGTAGCCGCCGCCGGCGGTGGTGAAGCTGGCGCCGGCCGGCGTCACGATGGTGAACTTCGCCATTCCTCGTTTCCTTCCCTCGGGTTGCCCCGAGTGCAGCATGGGTTAGCCTCGCCGCAAAGAGAGGGGACGGGGTGATGGGCAAGCTGGACGGCAAGGTGGCCTGGGTGACGGGCGCGGGCAGCGGCATCGGCGAGGCCGCGGCGCTGGCGCTGGCGGCGGAGGGCGCGACGGTGGTGCTGAGCGGCCGCACGGCGGCGAAGCTGGAGGCGGTGGCCGCGCGCATCGGCGCCGCGGCCGTGGTGGAGCCCGCCGACATGGCGGACGCCGCCGCGGTGCAGCGCGTGGCCGATGCGATCAGGACGCGCTTCGGCCGCTGCGACATCCTGGTGAACAATGCCGGGCTGAACATCGTCGAGCGCGCCTGGTCCAGGCTGGCGCCGGAGGGCGTGCGCGAGCTGATGGAGGCCAACGTCATGGGCGCCTTCCACGCCGCCATCGCCGTGCTGCCGATGATGCGCGCGCAGGGCGACGGGGTGATGATCCACACCGCCTCCATGGCCGGGCGCAACGTCTCGCCGATGGGCGGGCCGGGCTACACCGCGGCCAAGCACGCGGTGGTGGCGATGAGCCATTCGATCAACATCGAGGAATGCGCCCACGGCATCCGCTCAACCGCCATGTGCCCCGGCGAGGTCCGCACCCCCATCCTGGAGAAGCGCCCCAACCCGCTTTCCGAACAGGAGCTGCGGGAGATGGTGCAGCCGGAGGATTGCGGCGAGCTGGTGGTGTTCCTGGCCACCCGCCCCGCGCATGTCTGCATCAACGAGGTCTGGATCACGCCGACGCGCAACCGCGGCTACCTCGCGCAGGTGCAGCGGAAGCTGTAGGCTGCGCGCCCATGTATGAGAGCCTGCACTGGACCCCCGCCCGCCCCGATCCGCGCGCCCCGAAGCCGCGGATCAACCTGTATTCCGACACGCAGACGCGGCCCACGCCGGCGATGAAGGAGGCCATGCTGCGCGCCGAGGTGGGCGACGAGCAGCACGGCGACGACCCGACGGTGTGGGCGCTGTGCGACCGCATGGCGGCGCTGATGGGCAAGGAAGCCGCCATGTTCCTGCCCAGCGGGACCATGTGCAACGTCGTCGCCATCCTCACCCACTGCCAGAAGGGCGACGAGGTGGTGGCGCACGAGACCAGCCACATCCTGCACAGCGAGGGCGGCACCCATGCCGCGCTGACCGGCGTGCAGATCATGGGCCTGCCGGGCGCGCGCGGCATGTTCACCGCCGACGACCTGCGCGCCGCCATCCGCCCGCGCACCCGCTACGCCCCGCCGCAGCGCCTGCTGGAGATCGAGCAGACCGCCAACATCGGCGGCGGCGCGGTGTGGAGGCTGGAGGTGCTGAACGAACTCGCCGCCATCGCCCACGAGCAGGGCTGGGCGACGCACATGGACGGCGCGCGGCTGCTGAACGCCACGGTGGCCGCCGGCATCGCCCCGGCCGAGATGGTGGCCGGCTTCGATTCCGTCTGGCTGGACTTCACCAAGGGCCTGGGCGCGCCGCTGGGCGCGGTGCTCTGCGGCTCGCGCGCATTCATTGACCGGGCCTGGCGCTGGAAGCAGCGGCTGGGCGGCTCGATGCGGCAGGGCGGCATCTGCGCCGCCGCCTGCATCCACGCGCTGGACCACCATGTGGAGCGCCTGGCCGATGACCACGCCAACGCCAAGGCGCTGGCCCGCGGCGTGGCGCAGATCGCGGGCGTGGTGGCGGAGGAGCCGGAGACCAACCTGGTGTTCTTCGACATCTCCGGCACCGGCGTGTCCATCACGGAGTTGCAGCAACGGCTTATCGCCAGGGGCGTCTGGGTCAGCGCGCTCGGCGGGCGCGTGCGCGCCTGCACCCACCTGGACGTGACGGCCGACATGATTCCGGAAGCGGTGTCCGCCATCCGCGAGGCGCTGCTTGCCTGACCGCGCGCGGCGCGGCCATGTCGCGCACCGCACGGGGCTGGATGCCGAGGGCATCGCCGAACGGGCGCTGGTGGCGGAAGGCTGGCGCGTGCTGGCGCGCCGCTGCCGCACCCCGGCCGGCGAGCTGGACCTGGTCGCCGAACGCGACGGTCTGCTGGCCTTCGTCGAGGTGAAGGCGCGCCCCTCCTTCCGCGAGGCCGCCTTCGCGCTCTCGCCACGACAGGGTGCGCGGCTGATGGCGGCCGCCGAGATCTGGCTGGCGCGCAACCCCGGCCATGGCGCGGCCGGGATGCGCTTCGACGTCATCCTGGTCGCCGCCGATGGCAGCGCGCGGCGCATCGTGGATGCGCTGCGGGCGATGTAGCGTCCGATCCGCGGAGGGCGCAGCCCGCAGCGGTGAATCGGCCGCCAGCCGGACTACTCGGGCCGGATGTTCCCGGCCCGTACCACCTGCCGCCAGCGTTCGATCTCCGCCACCTGGAAGGCGGCGAATTCCTCCGGCGTGCCGGCGACGATGTCGAAGCCGAGGTCGGTGAGGCGCCCCGCCACCGCGGGCGCGCGCAGCGCGGCGACGATGGCGCCATGCACCTCGCGCAGCAGCGCCGGGTCCATGCCGGCCGGCGCGCCGAAGCCATGCCAGGAGTACACCACGAAGTCGCGCAGCCCGGCCTCGCCCGCCGTCGGCACGTTCGGCAGCACGGGCGAGCGCGCCCCCGCGGTGGTGAGGATGGCCCGCAGCCGGCCTTCCTGGATGTGCGGGATCACGGCACCCAGGTTCTGGAAGCTCACCTGGGTGTCTCCGGCGATGATGCTGGTCATCGCCGGGCCACCGCCGGTGTAGGGCACGTGGATCATGTCCGTGCCGGTGGCCAGCTTGAACATCTCTCCCGTCAGGTGGTCGGAGGAGCCGACGCCGGAGGAAGGGTAGGAGACGTTGTTGCCCGGCCGCTTCATCCAGGCAAGCAGCCCGGGCAGGTCGGTCGCCGGCACCAGGCGCGGGTTCACCACCAGGATGTTGGGCGTGCGCACGGTCTGGGTGATGCGCGTCAGCTCGCGCACCGGGTCGTAGCCCAGGTTGGGCCTGAGCGCGACGTTGATGGCCCAGACGCTGATCGGCCCGTGCATCAGCGTGTGGCCATCGGGTGCGGAGCGGATGACGCCGCGCGCGCCCAGCTCGCCGGTGGCGCCCGGGCGGTTCTCCACCACGAAGGGGCGGCCCAGCGTGGACGACATCTGCTGCGCCGTGGCGCGTGCGATGATGTCCGACGACGAGCCGGCGGCGAAGGGCACCACGATGGTGACGGCGCGCTGCGGCCAGCCGGATTGCGCGATGGCGGGCGCCGCCAGCAGCGCGCCGCTTGCGGCCAGCACGCCGCGCCTGGTGATGCTGTTCATCGTGCTTCCTCCCTCGCTCTCACTCAGCGGCCATTTGCCTTGCGCCACTCGGCGAAGATCTCCAGGTTCTTCGGGTCGGTGGCCGGGTAGAGGCCGCGGATGGGGTGGCCGGCCTTCACGCGCTCGGTCACGAAATCCTCGTAGGCGGTCATCTCCGTCGCCTCCTCGGCCAGCTCGTCGGCCAGGTGGGCGGGCAGCACGATCACGCCGTCGCCATCGCCCACCAGCACGTCGCCGGGGAAGACCGGCGCGTCGCCGCAGGCGATGGGCTCGTTCATCGCGATGGCGTGGTTCAGCGTCAGGTTGGTCGGCGCCGAGGGGCGGTTGTGGAAGGCCGGGATGCCCAGCGTGGCGATCTCCAGGCTGTCGCGGAAGCCGCCATCCGTCACCACGCCGGCCACGCCGCGGGCGTGCAGCCGCGCCACCAGGATGCCGCCGGCGCTTGCGGCGCGGGCATCCTTGCGGCTGTCCAGCACCAGCACGTGGCCAGGCGGGCAGGTCTCCACCGCCTTGCGCTGCGGCTGCTCGGGGTCCTTGAAGGCCTCCAGCGTGTTGAGGTCCTCGCGCGCCGGGATGTAGCGCACGGTGAAGGCCTCGCCCACCATGGACTCCGCGCCGGGCGCGTGCAGCGGGCGCACGTCCTGGATCATCTGCTGGCGGAAGCCGCGCTTGAACAGCGCGGTGGCCAGCGTGGCGGTGGAGACGCGCCTGAGCTTGGCGCGGGTGGCGTCGGACAGGGCCATGGCGGCGATCCTCAGTAAATCACGGGTTCGGAAACCGGCGCGCCGAAGTCGGTGCGCAGGAAGTCGAAGTCGCAGCCCAGGTTGGCCTGCTGGATGTGGCGGCTGAACATCCAGCCATAGCCGCGCTCGTAGCGGCGCTCGGGCGGCTGGAAGGCGGCCTGGCGGGCGGCCAGCTCCTCCTCGCTCACCTCGATGTCAATGCGGCGGGCGTCCACGTCAATGCTCACCATGTCGCCGGTGCGCAGCAGGGCCAGCGGGCCGCCGACGAAGCTCTCGGGCGCCACGTGCAGCACGCAGGCGCCGTAGGAGGTGCCGGACATGCGGGCGTCGCTGATGCGCAGCATGTCGCGGTGGCCTTGCTTCAGCAGCGCCTTGGGCATGGGCAGCATGCCCCATTCCGGCATGCCGGGGCCGCCCAGCGGGCCGGCGTTGCGCAGCACCATCACGTGGTCGGGCGTGACGTTCCAGCTCTCGTCCTCCACGGCCTTCTTCATGGAGGGGTAGTCGTCGAAGACCACCGCCGGGCCGCGGTGCTTGAGGAACTTCTGGTCCATGGCGGCGGGCTTGATGACGCAGCCATCGGGCGCCAGGTTGCCCTTGAGCACGGCCAGCGAGCCCTCGCCGTAGATGGGGTTGCTCACGGGGCGGATCACGTCGTCGTTGAAGCAGCGCGCGCCCTCGATGTTCTCGCCGATCGTGTGGCCGTTCACCGTGAGGCAGGAGAGGTCCAGGTGCTCGCGGATGTTGGCCATCAGCGCGCGGATGCCGCCGGCATAGTAGAAATCCTCCATGAGGTATTCCTTGCCGGAGGGGCGCACATTGCCGATGACGGGCACCTTGCGCGACGCCGCCTCGAAGTCGTCCAGGCCGATGTCCAGCCCGGCGCGGCGCGCCATGGCGATCAGGTGGATGATGGCGTTGGTGGAGCAGCCCATCGCCATCGCCACCGCGATGGCGTTGAGGTAGCTGGCGCGCGTGAGCATGCGCGAGGGCCTGAGGTCCTCCCACACCATCTCCACGATGCGCCGGCCGCTTTCGCTGCACAGGCGGATGTGGCCGGAATCCGCGGCGGGCATGGAGGAGCCGCCGGGCAGCACCCAGCCCGCGGCCTCGGCGATGGCGGTCATGGTGCTGGCGGTGCCCATGGTCATGCAGGTGCCGGGGCTGCGGGCGATGCCGGCCTCCACCCCCAGCCAGTCCTTCTCGGTGATGGTGCCGGCGCGCAGCTCGTCCCAGTACTTCCAGGAATCGCTGCCCGAGCCGAGGTGCTTGCCCTGGAAGTTGCCGCGCAGCATCGGCCCGGCGGGCACATAGATGGCCGGGATGTCCATGGAGGTCGCGCCGAGGATCAGCCCCGGCGTGGTCTTGTCGCAGCCGCCCATCAGCACCGCGCCATCCACGGGGTGGGAGCGCAGCAGCTCCTCCGCCTCCATCGCCAGCATGTTGCGGTAGAGCATGCTGGTCGGCTTCAGGTAGCTCTCGCTGAGCGACAGCGCCGGCAGCTCCACCGGGAAGCCGCCGGCCATCAGGATGCCGCGCTTCACGTCCTCCACCCGCGTCTTGAAGTGGGTGTGGCAGGGCTGGAGGTCGCTCCAGGTGTTGAGGATGGCGATGACCGGCTTGTCCTGCCACTCCTCCGGCGCGTAGCCCATCTGCATGGCGCGCGAGCGGTGGCCGAAGGAGCGCAGGTCGGCCGGGCCGAACCAGCGGCGGGAGCGGAGGTCCGCGGGGCTCTTGCGGGTCATGGGGCGTCCTCTCAGGCGGGGTTGGGGGCGGGGTGGCCGGCCAGCACGGCGGCGATGTTGTCCAGCGCGCAGAAGCCCATGGCGTCGCGCGTCTCCACCGTGGCCGAGGCCACGTGCGGCGTCAGGAAGATGCGCGGATGGTCGCGCAGGGCCAGGTTGTAGGCCGGTTCCTCGCGGAACACGTCCAGCCCGGCGGCGAAGAGGTGGCCGGATGCCAGCGCCGCCAGCAGCGCGCCCTCATCCACCAGCGCGCCGCGCGCGGTGTTGACGAAGACGCTGCCGGGCCGCATCGCCGCGAACTCCGCCGCGCCCATCAAGGTGCCCTGGCCGCCGGGCAGGTGCAGCGAGACGATGTCCGCCGCGCCCAGCAATGCGTGCAGTGTCGGCGTGTACTCCGCGCCGTCCTCCAGCGCCGCGTCCAGACGGGTGCGGTTGTGGTACAGGACGCGCATGCCGAAGCCGCGCGCGCGCTGCGCCACCGCGCGGCCGATGCGCCCCATGCCGACGATGCCCAGGATGCGCCCGGAGGCACGCAGGCCCAGGTTGTCGGGCATGCCCGTGGGCTTGCGCCAGCCTTCCTCCATTATGCGCGCGTATTCGCGCACCCGCCGGCAGGCGGCCAGGATGTGCAGGAAGGCCAGGTCCGCCGTGCAGTCGGTCAGCACGTCGGGCGCATTGGTCACGGCGATGCCGCGCGCGCGGGCGGCGGCCACGTCCATGTGGTCCACGCCCGCCGTGGCGTTGGCGATGACGCGCAGCGTGGCCGGCAGGCGGGCGATGGCGGCGGCGTCCAGCCGCACCTTCGGCCCGGTGAACAGCGCCTCGGCGCCGATGCGCGCCATCTCGGCGATGGAGGCCTCGGCGTCCAGGTCCACCTCCGTCACGGTGGCGTCATGCTCGGCGCGCGCGCGGGCGGCGACGGCGGGCGGCACCCGGCGGGCGACGAGCAGCTTCGCCATCAGTCGAGCCGGATGTTCGCGGTGCGCGCCACCTGCGCCCAGCGCTGCGTCTCGCTGGCGACGAAGGCGGCGAAGGCGTCGGGGGTGGAGCCGACCGGGGTGATGCCCAGCTCGGCGAAGCGCGACGCCATGGCCGGCAGGGCCAGCGCCGCCGCGGCCTCGCGCTGGAGGCGCTGCACGATGGCGGCCGGCGTGCGCGCCGGGGCGAAGAGGCCGTGCCAGGACAGGCTCTCGAAGCCCGGCACCGTCTCGGCCACGGCGGGGATCTCGGGTGCCGCCGCCACGCGCTCCTTCGAGGTGACGCCGAGGATGCGGATGCGCCCCTCGCGGTGGAAGGGCAGCACGGAGGAGAGGTTGTCGAAGGCCAGCGGCAGCTCGCCCGAGATCAGCGCCGTGGTGACGCCGGCCGAGCCGCGATAGGGCACGTGGTCAATCTGCGTGTTGGTGAGCTGCTGGAACAGCGCGCCCGCGAGGTGCACCGAGGTGCCGACGCCCGAGGTGCCGAAGGGCCGGCCCGGGTCGCGCCGCAGCTCCGCCACCAGCCCGGCGATGTCGCGCGCGGGCGAGCTGGCCGGCACGGCGATGGCGTTGGGCTGGGAGGAAAGCTGCGTGATCGGCGCGAAGTCGCGGATGTTGTCATAGGGCATGCGCGGCGTGATGGCCGGGTTGATGGCGTGGCTGCTGATGGTGCCCAGCACCAGCGTGTAGCCATCCGGGGCGGCGCGCGCCACGGCCTCGCTGCCGATGTTGCCGCCCGCGCCCGGGCGGTTCTCCACCACCACCGGCTGGCCCAGCACCCTGGAGATCTCGGCGCCCACCAGCCGGGCGATGTTGTCCGACACGCCGGCCGCGAAGGGGACGATGATGCGGATGGGCTGGGACGGCCAGGCGGGCTGGGCCTGGGCCGCCAGGGGCGCGAGGGACAGCGCCAGCGTGGCGCGGCGGGTGATGGCGGTCATTGCGGCGTTTCCTCCTTCGTTGGTGTCAGCGTGCGGCGATGCTCAGGCCGGTGTCCAGCGCCCCTCCACCCGGCGCGGCAGCGCCAGCGGGTTCGCGGCCTGGAGCGCGGGCGGCAGCAGCGCATCGGGCAGGTCCTGGTAGCAGACCGGGCGCAGGAAGCGCCCGATGGCCAGCGTGCCCACCGAGGTGGAGCGCCCGTCCGAGGTGGCGGGGAAGGGGCCGCCATGCACCATGGCGTGGCTGACCTCCACGCCCGTGGGCCAGCCATTGCACAGCACGCGGCCGGCGCGGCGCTCCAGCACCGGCAGCAGGGCGCGGGCGGCCTCGTGGTCGGCGGCATCCAGGTGCAGCGTGGCGGTGAGCTGGCCCTCCAGCCCGGCGGCCAGGCGCGCCAGCGTGGCGAGGTCCGGGCAGCGCACCACCAGGGAGGCCGAGCCGAACACCTCCTCCGCCAGCGCGTGGTTCGCGGTGAACCGGGCGGCATCCGTCTCGAACAGCGCGGCGACGCCTTGCAGGCCGCTGGCCGGCAGGCCCTCGGCGCGCGGGGTGGCATGGGTGGCCAGTTGCGCCACGCCCTCCGTGTAGGCGCGCAGGATGCCGGGAGTCAGCATCACCTGGGCCGGCGCCTCGCGCAGCCTGGCGGAGGCGGCGGCGATAAAGCGGTCCAGCCCGGGCGAATCCAGCGCCAGGATCAGCCCTGGATTGGTGCAGAACTGGCCCGCGCCCATGGTGAGCGAGGCGACGAAGCCGGCGGCCAGCGCCTCGGCGCGCGCCTCCAGCGCGGCGGGCATCAGCACGACCGGGTTGATGGAGGACATCTCGGCATAGACCGGGATGGGCTCGGGGCGCGCGGCGGCGGTGCGCATCAGCGCCGTGCCGCCGGCGCGCGAGCCGGTGAAGCCCACCGCCTTGATGCGCGCATCCGCCACCAGCGCCTGCCCGACCTCGCCGCCCGAGCCGAAGAGCAGGGAGAAGGTTCCGGCGGGCATGCCGCAGTCGCGCACCGCCGCGGCGATGGCGTGGCCCACCATCTCGGAGGTGCCGGGATGGGCGGAATGCGCCTTCACCACCACCGGGCAGCCGGCGGCCAGCGCGGCGGCGGTGTCGCCGCCCGCCACGGAGAAGGCGAGGGGAAAGTTGGAGGCGCCGAACACCGCCACCGGCCCCAGCGGGATCATCCGCAGCCGCAGGTCGGCGCGGGGCAGGGGCTGGCGGTCCGGCAGGGCGGGGTCAATCCGCGCCTCGGCCCAGGAGCCCTCGCGCAGCAGCGCGGCGAAGAGGCGGAGCTGGCCGGCGGTGCGGCCGCGCTCGCCCTCCAGCCGCGCGCGCGGCAGGCCGGTCTCGGCCATGGCGCGCTCGGTCAGGGCGTCGCCCAGGGCGGCGATCTTGGCGGCGCAGGCTTCGAGGAAGGCGGCGCGCGCTTCGGGCGTGGTCTCGCGGAAGGCGTCGAAGGCGGCTTCGGCCAGGGCGCAGGGGCGCTCCACCTCCGCCGCGCCGCCGCCGGGATAGGGCGGGTCCATCGGCTGCCCGGTGGCGGCGGCGATGGCGTGGATGGGGCGGCCGGTGCCCAGCACCGCCTCGCCGCCGATGAGCATGGAACCCGTCAGCATCACGCCGCCTCCTTCGCCAGCAGGCCCCAGCCTCGCAGCGCCTCGCGCAGCCGGGCGTGCTGGCGCTCGGAAAGCGGCCAGGCGGCGGGCGGGCGGGCATGGCCGCAATCCTCGCCCAGCAGGGCCAGGGCGGCCTTCACGACGGAGACGTTGGCGCCATTGCCTTCCTCGGCCCGCAGCGCCTCGAAGGGCTCCATCTCGGCGATCAGGGCGTTGGCCTTGGGGTAGTCGCCGGCCGCCAGCGCGGCATGGATGGCCACGGACCGTTCCGGCCACACGTTGATGAGGCCGGAGGTGAAGCCGCGCGCGCCGACGGCGCAGAGCGGCGGCGCCCAGGGCTCGGCCAGGCCGCCGACCCAGATGATGGCGGGGTCGGCGCGGCGGATCGCCTCGGCGAGGCGCAGCGGGGTGGGGGAGGCCCACTTCACGCCCACCACGCCGGGGATGGCGGTGAGTTCGGCGATGGCGTCCATCCCGATGCCGTCATTGCGGAGGTACAGCACCAGCGGCAGGCCCGGCACGGCATCGGCGATGCGGCGCACATATTCCACCACGCCACGCGGCGCCACGAAGGGGTCGGGCGGCTGGTGCACCATCAGCGCGGCGGCGCCAGCGGCGCGGGAGGCGCGGGCCAGCGCCAGCGCATCGGGCAGGGCGCGGCCGACGCCGCCCACCAGCGGCACCCGGCCGGCAATGTGGGACGCGGCCTCATGCACCATGCGCTCGGCCTCGGCCGTGGAAAGGCCGTAGAACTCGCCGGTGTTGCCATTGGCGGTGAGGACGTGGACGCCGGCCGCCACGGCGCGGTCCACCACGGGGCGCAGCCGCGCGGGGGCCAGGGCGTCGTCGCCGTCGAAGGGAGTGACGAGGATGCCGGAAATGCCGGTCAGCGCCTCGCGGATATCGGTCATGGCGTGTCCCTCCGTGGTGGCGGGGCATGTGTCACGCCGAGGCGGCACCCGTCAACCTGTCAGACAGGTTTTGCGTGCGGATCGTTTTCGTGCAGGATGGGCGGATGAGCGATGTGGAGGATCTGGGGCTGGTGCGCCCCGCGCGGGGGCGGCTGGGCGACCAGCTCTATGGCCAGATCCTGGAGCGCATCGCCTCCGGCGCGCTGGCCGAGGGCGCGAAGCTGCCCTCGGAGAACCAGATCTGCCGCGACTTCGGCGTTTCCCGCCCCACGGTGCGCGAGGCGCTGATGCGCCTGCACGCCGATGGCCTGGTGACGACGCGCCAGGGCTCCGGCACCTTCGTGCAGCGCCGGCCGCCCGAGGGGCTGACGCGGCTGGCCAAGGTGACGGACGTGCCCGGCCTGCTGCGCTCCATGGAGGTGCGGGTGGGGCTGGAGGCGCAGGCCGCCGCGCTCGCCGCCCGCCGCCGCGGCCCCGAGGACCTGCGCGCCATCCGCGAGGCGCTGGCGGCGCTGCGGGCGAGCATGGCGGCCGGCGAGGTCGCGGCCCCGGCGGACTACGCCTTCCACCGCGCCGTGGCGGCCGCCAGCGGCAACGAGCTCTTCGTGGCGATGCTGGAGGCGCTGGCCGGCCCGATCCGCGGCACCATGAGCGTGGCGCTGGGCCTGACCCGCGCGGGCTCCAAGGAACGCGCCCGCCGCGTGGTGGAGGAGCACGAGGCGATCCTGGAGGCGATCGAGGCCCAGGACCCGGAGGCGGCGTCGCTCGCCATGGCGCACCACCTGCACCGCGCCCGCCGCCGCGTCACCGACGGCCAGCGCGACGCCTGACTGGTTGCCTGACAGGTCAGCGCGTCAGCGCCACCTCGATCAGCCGTTCCAGCACCTCCACTTCCTGCGCGCCGGCGATGGCGTGCTCGCCATCCAGCAGGAAGCAGGGCACGCCGTTGATGCCCAGGCGGTGGGCGCGCAGGTTCTCCAGGTGCACCCATTCGGCCTCGCCCTGGCCCAGCAGGAAGCGGTGGGCGGCGGCGCCGTCCAGCCCCTCGGCGGCGGCCAGCGCCGCCAGGGCGGCGGGCTGGGCGATGTCCGTGCCCTCGGTGAAATGGGCGCGGAAGATGGCCTGCACCAGCGAATCGGCCGGGCCCTGGCGCGCGGCCCAGCGCAGCAGCCGGTGGGCGTTCAGCGTGGGCGGCACGCGGCGCAGCAGGTCGAAGCGGAAGGCGATGCCCTCGGCGGCACCCAGCTCGGCGATCGCGCCGTGCAGGCGGCGCGCCCGTTCCTCGCCGCCGAACTTGCGCGACAGCCAGTCCTGCCGGGCGGCGCCGCCGGCGGCCATGTCGGGGTTCAGCAGGAAGGGGCGCCAGTGCAACTCCGCCCCCAGCTCGGGCCGGGCGCGCAGCACGCGCAGCAGCCGCGCGATGCCCAGGTGGCACCAGGGGCAGACGAAGTCGAAGACGACCTCGATGGACAGGCGCGGGGGCGGGGGGGCCAGGATGTTCACGGCGGGGAAAAGACTACCCGAAGCGGCGGGGTTGCGGCAAAGGGGAGGGATGCGCGACGAGTCCATCGCCAAGGTCATCGGCCTCGCCGCGGCGGCGCTGCTGGCGGCGGCCTGCTTCCTGGTGCTCCGGCCCTTCGTCTCCGCCCTGCTCTGGGCGGTGATCCTGGTCTTCGTCACCTGGCCGGCCTTCCGCTTCCTCACCGACCGCGCGCGGCTGCCGCCCACGGGCGCGGCGCTGGTGATGGTGCTGCTGGAATTCGTGGTGATCGCCCTGCCCATCCTGCTGGCCGCCCCGGTGCGGCGGGAGGACATCGAGGGCATCCGCGAATGGATCGAGCGGCTGCTGCGCGAGGGCCCGCCCGACATCTCGCCGCTGCTGGCGGGCATCCCCTTCGCCGGGCCGTGGCTGGCCGAGTGGGCGCGCGGCTTCGCCGGCGACATCGGCGGCCTGGCCTCGGTGCTGGAGCCGCATGCCGGCACCATCGCCCAGGGGCTGCTGGGGGTGCTGCTGGCGGTGCTGTCCGGCCTGGCAGAGGTGGTGATCGCCATCCTGCTCGCCTTCTTCATCTACCGCGACGGGCCGGCCATCGCCGCGCGCTCGCTCGACATCCTGCGCCGGCTGGCGGGCGAGCGGGCGGACCACCTGTGGGAGCTGACGGGCAACGTCACCCGCGGCGTGGTCTATGGGCTGCTGGGCACCGCCATCGTGCAGGGCTTCATGACAGCCTTCGGGCTCTGGATCTCAGGCGTGCCGCAATGGCAGCTGCTGGCGGTGGTGGCGGGCGTCATCTCCATCCTGCCCGTGGGCGCGCCGCTGGTGTGGATCCCCGCCGCCATCTGGCTCTTCGCCAGCGGCTCCACCGGCTGGGGGGTGTTCCTTGCGCTCTACGGGGCGCTGGGCATCTCCTCGGTGGACAACGTGATCCGGCCCTGGCTGATCGCGCGCGGGGCGGACCTGCCGCTGCTGCTGACCATCCTGGGCGCACTGGGCGGCGTCTTCGCCTTCGGCTTCCTGGGGCTGTTCCTGGGGCCGGTGGTGTTGGCGCTGGGCTATTCGCTGCTCAAGGATTGGGCTTCCAAGGCGCCGCGGCCCGGCCTATAGCGATGGCTTGCAGGCCGATGAACTGGGGATGAACACCCGATGATGCGACGGATGATGCTGGCAGCCGCGATGCTGCTCGGCCTGGGCGCGGCGCAGGCGGATGCGCAGCAGCGCGTGGTCCGCTGGGCCGCCAGCGGCGACCCCAACACGCTGGACCCGCATTCGCAGAACGTCGGCACTGTCTCCATGGTGCTGCGCCAGATCTACGACCCGCTGATCGCCCGCGGCCAGCAATTGCAGCTGGAGCCGGGGCTGGCGCTGTCCTGGACGCAGGTGGAGCCGACGCGCTGGCGCTTCGTGCTGCGCCAGGGCGTGAAGTTCCATGAGGGCGAGGACTTCACCAGCGAGGACGCGGTCTTCTCCATCACCCGCGCCCTGCAACCCACCAGCAACTTCGGCATCTTCGTGGACACGATCGAGCGCGCCGAGGCGGTGGACGGCTTTACCATGGACATCGTGACCAAGGTGGTGGACCCCATCCTGCCCAACAAGCTGGCCTCGGTCTTCATGGTGTCGAAGTCCTGGAGCGAGCGGCACAACGCCACCCGCCCGCAGAACACCCGCCAGCGCGAGGAGATGCATACCGTCCGCAACACCAACGGGACGGGCGCCTTCCGCATGACCGCGCGCGAGCCGGACGTGCGCACGGTGCTGGCGCGCAACGCCGATTGGTGGGGCTGGCGGGAGCAGGGCAATGTGGGCAACGTGACGGAGATCCAGTTCCGGCCCATCGCTTCCGACGCCACGCGCGTCGCCGCGCTGCTCTCGGGCGAGGTGGATTTCGTGCTCGACCCGCCCATCCAGGACCTGAACCGGCTGCGGGGCGCGCCGAACACGCGCGTGCTGGAAGGGCCGGAGGTGCGGACCCTGTTCATCGCCATGGATACGTCGCGCGATGAATTGCTGTATTCCGACGTGCGCGGCCGCAACCCCCTGCGGGACCTGCGGGTGCGGCAGGCGCTGTACCACGCGATAGACATCGCCGCGATCCAGCGCACCATCATGCGCGGGCAATCCGTGCCCACCGGCACGCTGTTCCCCGAGCAGGTGCAGGGCTTCGCGCGCGAGGAGGACGTGCGCCTGCCCTTCGACGCCGCCCGCGCGCGGACGCTGCTGGCCGAGGCCGGGTATCCGAACGGCTTCGAGATCACGCTGGATTGCTCCAACAACCGCTATATCAACGACGAGCAGATCTGCCAGGCCATCGCGGCGATGTGGACGCGGGTGGGGGTGCGCACGCGGCTGAACGCCATGCCGCTGGCGCCCTTCTTCGCCAAGATCCAGCGCGACGACACCAGCATCTACATGCTGGGCTGGGGCGTGCCGACGCTGGACGGGCTGTATTCCTTCCAGTCGCTGCTGGCCACGCGCAACGGCGCGCAGGGGGACGGCATCTGGAACTACGGCCGCTATTCCAACCCGCAGATGGATGCGCTGGTGCAGCGCATGAAGATCCAGCAGGGCGCCGAGCGCCAGGCGGCGATGCGCGAGGCCCTGCGCCTGTACCGCGAGGACGTGCCGCACATCCCGCTGCACCACCAGGTGATCCCCTGGGCGATGCGCACGAACCTCCAGATGCCCCACATGGCGAACAACGAGCCGCAGTTCCGCTGGGTCGTCGTGAACTGATGTTCGCCTTCATCGTCTCGCGCCTGCTCCAGGCGCTGCCCGTGATGCTGGTGGTGTCGCTCATCTCCTTCGCCATGTTCGCCTATGTGGGCGATCCGGTGGCGATCATGCTCGGGCAGGACTTCACCGAGGCGCAGCGCCAGGCGCTGATCGCCGAGCTGGGGCTGGACAAGCCCTTCTTTGTGCAGTTCGCCAGCTTCCTCGGCAATGCCGCGCAGGGGGAGTTCGGCCTGTCCTACCGCCTGTCCCGCCCGGTGGCGGAGCTGATCGCCGAGCGCGCGCCGGCGACGCTGGAGCTGGCGCTCTGCGCCGCCTTCATCGCGCTCGCCGTGGGCGTGCCGATGGGGGTCTATACCGGGCTGTACCGCAACTCCTGGCTGAGCCGCTTCTTCCTCACCTTCTCGCTGGTCGGCGTGTCGCTGCCCACCTTCCTCATCGGCATCCTGCTGATCCTCACCTTCAGCGTTTGGCTGGGCTGGCTGCCCTCCTTCGGCCGGGGCGAGGTGGTGCGGCTGGGCTGGTGGAGCACGGGCTTCCTTTCCTGGGGCGGCATCAAGGCGCTGATCCTGCCGGCGATCACGCTCGGGCTGTTCCAGCTTACCCTCATCATGCGCCTGGTGCGGAGCGAGATGATGGAGGTGCTGCGCACCGACTACATCAAGTTCGCCCGCGCGCGCGGCCTGCCCAACCGGGCGGTGCATTTCGGCCATGCGCTGAAGAACACGCTGGTGCCGGTCATCACCATCGCCGGGCTGCAGCTCGGCGCCATCATCGCCTTCGCCATCGTCACCGAGACGGTGTTCCAGTGGCCGGGCATGGGGCTGCTCTTCATCCAGAGCGTCGGTTCCGCCGACATCCCCGTCATGGCGGCCTACCTGATGATGATCGCGCTGGTCTTCGTCACCATCAACCTCATCGTGGACCTGCTCTACTACGCGGTGGACCCGCGGCTGCGCATCGGCCGCGGGAAGGGGCACTAGGACCATGCGCGCCTTCTTCGATTCCGACCTCTGGTGGTCCTTCACGCGCTCGCCGATCACGGTCGTCTCGGCCATCGTGGCCTTCATCTGCATCGCCGGCGCGGTGCTGGCGCCGGTGCTGGCGCCGCACAACCCCTTCGACCTCGCCTCCTTGCAGCTGATGGACGCCTTCAAGCCGCCGGCCTGGAGCGGCGAGGGCGACGCCACCTATCCGCTGGGCACCGACGACCAGGGGCGGGACATGCTCTCGGCCATCATGTATGGCGCGCGCGTCTCGCTGCTGGTGGGGTTCTGCGCGGTGATCTTCTCCACCACGCTGGGCGTCACGCTGGGGCTGCTGGCGGGCTACCTGGGCGGCAAGACCGATGCTGTGCTGATGCGCATCGCCGACATCCAGCTCACCTTCCCCTCCATCCTGGTGGCGCTGCTGGTGGATGGCGTGGTGCGCGCCGCCCTGCCGCGCGAGGTGCATGACCAGATCGCGCTCTTCGTCGTCATCTTCGCCATCGGCATCTCCAACTGGCCGCAATTCGCCCGCACCGTGCGCGGCTCGACGCTGGTGGAGCGCAACAAGGAATACGTGCAGGCGGCGCGCGTCATCGGCCTGCCGCCGCTGAAGATCATGGCGCAGCATGTGCTGCCCAACGTGATGTCGCCGGTGCTGGTGATCGCCACGCTGAACCTGGGCTTCGCCATCCTGGCCGAGGCCACGCTGAGCTTCCTGGGCGTCGGCGTGCCGCCCACCCAGCCCTCGCTCGGCACCCTGATCCGCATCGGCAACGACTTCCTGTTCTCCGGCGAGTGGTGGATCACCATCTTCCCCGGCATCGCGCTGATCGTGATGGTGCTCTCCGTCAACCTGCTGGGCGATTGGCTGCGCGACGCCCTCAACCCGAAGCTCCGCTGATGGCCCTGCTCGAAGTCCGCAACCTGCGCGTGGAGTTCCCCACGCGCCGCGGCACGCTGGTCGCGCTGGACGACGTCTCCTTCGACATCGAGCCCGGCGAGGTGCTGGGGGTGGTGGGCGAGTCCGGCGCCGGCAAGTCCATGACGGGCGCGGCCATCATCGGCCTGCTGGAGCCGCCGGGGCGCATCGCGCGGGGCAGCATCAGCCTGGCCGGGCGGCGCATTGACAACCTGCCGTATGAGGAGCTGCGCCAGATCCGCGGCCGGCAGATCGGCGCCATCTTCCAGGACCCGCTGACGACGCTGAACCCGCTCTACACCGTCGGCCGGCAGCTGGTGGAGACGATCACCACCCACCTGCCGCTGAACCCGGCCGAGGCGCGCAAGCGGGCGATCGAATGGCTGGAGATGGTGGGCATCCCGGCCGCCGCGCAGCGGGTGGACAGCTACCCGCATGAATTTTCCGGCGGGATGCGCCAGCGCGTCGTCATCGCGCTCGCGCTCTGCGCCGAGCCGAAGCTGGTGGTGGCGGATGAGCCGACCACCGCGCTGGACGTGTCCATCCAGGCGCAGGTGATCGCGCTGCTGAAGACCCTGGCGCGGGAGAAGGGCACGGCGATGATGCTCGTCACCCACGACATGGGCGTCATCGCCGAGACGGCGGATCGCGTGGCGGTGATGTATGCCGGCCGCATCATCGAGATCGGCGCCGTGCGCTCCGTGGTGAAGGACGCGGCGCACCCCTATTCGGCGGGGCTGATGGGCTCCATCCCGCCGATCAGCCACCGCGTGGAGCGGCTGGAGCAGATTGACGGCGCCATGCCGCGGCTTTCCGCCATCCCGCCCGGCTGCCCCTACAACCCGCGCTGCCCGCGCGTCTTCGACCGCTGCCGCGTCGAGCGGCCGGAGCTGATGCCGGCCAAGGCCAACCGGGCCGCCTGCTGGCTCTATGCCCCCGAGGAGGCGCATCGTCATGGCTGAGGCGCCGATGCTGGAGCTGCGCGACGCCGCGCGGCATTTCGACGTCTCGCGCCCCGCGCTGCAGCGGCTGGTGGCGCGCGAAGGCAAGCGCACTCTGCGCGCGGTGGACGGCGTGAGCTTCGCCATCCGCAAGGGCACCACGCTGTCCCTGGTGGGCGAATCCGGCTGCGGCAAGTCCACCGTGGCGCGGCTGGTGGTGGGGCTCTACACGCCCACCTTCGGCGAGGTGCGGTTTGACGGCATGCCGCTGGCCGAGGCGCGGGCCGACCCGACCAAGCGCCAGCGCATGCAGATGATCTTCCAGGACCCCTATGCGTCCCTGAACCCGCGCTGGCGCGTGCGCGACATCATCGCCGAGCCGATCCGCGCCTTCGGCCTGGTGGCGGGGCGCGAGGCGCAGCAGAAGCGCGTGGGCGAGCTGCTGACTCAGGTGGGCCTCAACCCGCTGGATGGCGACAAGTTCCCGCACGAGTTCAGCGGCGGGCAGCGGCAGCGCATCTCCATCGCGCGCGCCCTGTCCTCCAACCCCGAATTCCTGGTCTGCGACGAGCCGACCTCGGCGCTCGACGTCTCGGTGCAGGCGCAGATCCTCAACCTGATGAAGGAGCTGCAGCAGCGGCTGGGGCTGACCTACCTGTTCATCAGCCACAACCTGGCGGTGGTGCGGCAGGTGAGCGACACGGTCGGCGTGATGTACCTGGGCAAGGTGGTGGAGCTGGCGCCCAGTGAGACGCTGTTCCGCACCCCGCGCCACCCCTATACGCGCGCGCTGATGGAGGCGATCCCGGACCTGGACATGACAGGGCGCCAGCGCATCCCGGTGGGCGGCGAGGTGCCGAGCCCGATCACCCCGCCGCCGGGCTGCACCTTCCACCCGCGCTGCCCGCTGGCCAATGAGCGCTGCCGGGCGGAGGTGCCGAGGATGCTGCCGGCGCGCGGCACGCCGGAGACCACGGTGGCCTGCCACGCGGTGGAGGAAGGGCGGGACGGCGTGGGCGCGGCGGCCGCCTGACGGCGGGCGGCACGCGGCGCCTGGACACAGCCGCGCGCGGGCCGCGCGCATCGCCGGAGCCCCTGCGACCTGCGCTCACCGCAG
>JBEQBS010000014.1:0-21963 GCA_041639675.1 Rubritepida sp.
CGTGGCGGGCAGGGCGGGCGCGGGCACCGCGGCGGGTGCGCCCGCCTGCTGCGTGATGGCCGGCGGCGGCGCGGGGGGCGCGTTCATCCGGCTGTACACGTCGAAGATCAGCAGGATGCCGACCGAAAGGGCGATCGCCGCGAGGAGGCGCTTCTGGTCCATGGGTGGTCCGGTGTTCAGCCTTGCCGCGGCGGCACGGGGTCGTGCCCGCCGGGATGCCAGGGGTTGCAGCGCAGGATGCGGCGGGTGGCGAGCCAGGAGCCGCGCAGCGCGCCATGCGCCGACAGGGCGCCCAGCGCATAGTCCGAGCAGGAGGGCAGGAAGCGGCAATTGCAGCCCAGCACCGGCCGCAGCGTCCATTGATAGGCGAGCACGGCGCCCTTGAGCGCCACGGTGCCCGGATTCATGGCCGCGCGCCGGAGCGGCGCAGGGCGGCGCGCAGCTCCTCCAGCAGGATGGGCCAGGGGCAGGCGCCGGTGCCGTCGCGCGCGATCAGCACCAGGTCATGGCCCGGGGCGGCGCCCTCGGCCAGCACCAGCCGGGCGGCCGCGCGCATGCGCCGCTTGGCGCGGTTGCGCGCCACGGCGTTGCCGATCTTCTTGGTGGCGGTGAAGCCGAGGCGCGGCGGCTGGGCATCGCCGCGCGGCAGGGCCTGGAGGACCAGGTTGCGCCCGGCGGCCTTTCGGCCCTCGCGGGCGGCGCGCAGGAACTCGGCGCGCCGCGTCAGCCCGGCGCCCACGGTCGGCTCAGGCGGAGAGCTTGGCGCGGCCCTTGGCGCGGCGGTTGGCCAGCACCTTGCGGCCGCCCGGCGTCGCCGAGCGCGTGCGGAAGCCGTGCCGGCGCTTGCGGACGAGCTTGGAGGGCTGATAGGTGCGCTTCACGACGGGAACTCCTGGCAGGCAAAAGGCAATGCGGGGCCGCGTCGCCGCGCCCCGTCCGGTTGCGGGGGTATAGGGAGGGGGGCGGGGCCGCGTCAACCGTGCGGGACTGGAGGATGCGATGGGTGAGGTGACGATCCGCGACCTGGACGATCAGGTGATCGCCTCCTTCGCCGCCCGTGCGGCGGAGGCGGGGCGGTCGTTGGAGGCGGAGATGCGGGCGGCGCTGGAGCAGGCGGCCGGCCGGCGCGACAGGGCGGCGCTGATCGAGGAGGTCAACCGCATCGCCGCCCGCATTGGCCCGATGCCGCCGGACTGGCCCGGCTCCACCGCCCTGATCCGCGAGGACCGGGATTCGCGCTGATGCTGGTGGTGGATGCCTCAGTGGCGGTGAAGTGGCTCTTGATCGAGGAGGGGCGCCCGGCGGCCATGGCCCTGCTCGCCGGCAGCCAGCCGCTGGTCGCGCCCGACCTCGTGCTGGCGGAGGCCGCGAACGTGCTGTGGAAGGTGGCGCGCCGCGGCGCCGACCCGGCCGCCATGCGCGACGGGCTGCGCCGCCTGCCCGCCCTGTTCGACCGGCTGCTGCCGCTGCGCGGGCTGGAGGCCGCGGCGCTGGAGCTTGCCCTGGCGCATGGCCACCCGGCCTATGACTGCTTCTACCTGGCCCTGGCCCGGCGGGAGGGCGCGCCGCTGGTCACGGCCGATGCGCGCCTGGCCGCCCGCTTCGCCGGCGCCGCGGAGATCCGCCTGCTGGGGGCTTGACCGCGGCGCCGATGGACGCCGCGCCCATTCCGCCCTATCGCAATGCAGCAGCAGGAAGGCATCCCATGGAACAGACGCTCGCGGGCCAGGCGGCCCTCGTCACCGGCTCCACCTCCGGCATCGGCCTCGCCATCGCGCAGTTCCTGCACCGGGCGGGGGCGAGGGTCATGCTCAACGGCTTCGGCACGCCCGAGGCGATCGCCGCCGCCCGCGTCTCCTGCGGCGATGCGCCTTACAGCGCGGCGGACATGTCCAGGCCGGATGAGGTCCGCGCCATGGTGGCGGAGGCCGAATCCGCCTTCGGGCGGCTGGACATCCTGGTGAACAACGCCGGCATCCAGTTCGTCTCGCCGGTGGAGGAATTCCCCGCCGCGAAGTGGGACGCCATCATCGCCATCAACCTCTCCTCCAATTTCCACGCCATCGCCGCGGCGCTGCCGGGGATGCGCGCGCGCAAATACGGCCGCGTCGTCAACATCGCCTCCGCCCACGGCCTGGTCGCCTCGCCCTTCAAGACCGCCTATGTGGCGGCCAAGCACGGCGTGGTGGGGATGACCAAGTCCGTGGCGCTGGAGGTGGCGGAGGCGCCCATCACCTGCAACGCCATCTGCCCCGGCTTCGTCCGCACCCCGCTGGCCGAGGCGCAGGTGCCGCCCCTGGCCGCGAAGCACGGCGTTTCCGAGGAATCGGCGCTGAAGGACTTCCTGCTGGCCAAGCAGCCCTCGAAGCGCTGGATCGAGCCCGAGGAGGTGGCGCGCATGGCGCTGTGGCTGGTCGGCCCGGATTCGGGCGGGGTGAACGGTGCGGCGCTGTCCATTGACGGCGGCTGGAACGCCGCCTGATGGACGCAGTCCCCGCCGCGCTGCCTGCCCCGCCGGTGGCGAAGCCGGTGCGCCGCCGCGTCAACCTGGCGCTGCAAGGGGGCGGCACCCATGGCGCCTTCACCTGGGGCGCGCTGGACCGGCTGCTGGAGGAGGAGGGGATCGAGTTCGACGGCCTGTCCGGCACCTCGGCCGGGGCCATCAACGGCGCCATCTTCGCCCTGGGCCTGCTGGAGGGCGGGCGGGACGGCGCCAAGGCGGCGCTGGAGCGGTTCTGGCGGGCGCTGGGCAGCAAGTTCGCCCTGTCGCCCTTCCGGCCCATGCCGGTGGAGAAGGCGCTGTGGGGCTGGGACCTGTCCTACAATGTGGGCTGGAACGCCTTCGAGACGGTGACGCGCATGCTGTCGCCCTACCAGATCAACCCCTTCCCGATGGAGTTCAACCCGCTCCGCAAGGCGCTGGACGAATCGCTCGACCTCGCGCGGCTGCGGGCGGACAGGAACGCCATCCGGCTGTTCATCTCCGCCACCAACGTCCGCACCGGCAAGCCCAAGGTCTTCACCCGGCCGGAGATCACGGTGGATGCGCTGCTGGCCTCCGCCTGCCTGCCCAACGTGTTCCGCGCGGTGGAGATCGAGGGCGAGGCCTACTGGGATGGCGGCTACCTCGGCAACCCGGCGCTGTGGCCGCTCTACCACGACCGCCTGGCCTCCGACATCGTGCTGGTGCAGCTCAACCCCCTGCTGCGGCCCGAGCTGCCGACGACCACCGGCGACATCATGAACCGGCTGAACGAGATCAGCTTCAATGCCTCGCTGATGAGCGAGATGCGCGCGATAGACTTCGTGCAGCGCATGCTGGAGGCCGGGCGGCTGGAGCAGCCGCGCTACCGCCGCCTGTTCCTGCACGCCATCGAGGACGAGGCGCGGATGCGCGCCTTCAAGCTCTCCACCAAGTTCAACGGCGAGTGGGACTTCCTCTGCACCCTGCGCGACTACGGGCGCGAGGCCGCGGACCTGTTCCTGCGCGAAAGCCTGGACAAGATCGGCAGGGAGAGCACGCTGGACATCCAGCGTTACCTTTAGGTAAGGCGCAGCCATGAGCACCGGCACCGCGCTGCGACTCGCAGCCTCCGTCCTCCTCGCGCTCGCCGGGCTGTTCCTGGCCACGCGCACGCATTTCGAGGTGTCCTCGGAAACCGTCGGCGTTCTGGTCTTCGCCGGCGCGGTGCTGTTCGGCTACCGCGCCGTGGCCGCGCATTTCGACCGCCGCGACGGCGGTCACTGACCCGCGGCGGCGGGGGCATAGACCAGCAGCGCCGGCCGCCCGCGCCGCAGCAACACGAAGGCGCGCTGGCGGAAGCGCCGCGCCAGGCGCAGCCCCAGCCGCCGGCCGCCGGGCGTGCACACGGTCCATTCCTGCCACGGCCCGTTGCCGGAGGACCCCTCTTCCACCGACCGCCCGCGCAGGGCGCGCAGCAGCCGGCGATGCGCCGCGTCGTTCCAGCGCCGCGGCATCATCCGGCTCATCGGGTTCCAGGCGGTGATGAGCACGGCCGAGGCCGCGCGGTGCCGCGCCAGCCATTCATCGGCGCTGGGCGAGGGCTCGCCGATGCGGGTGGAGACCGGGCCGGCCTCGTAGCGGCTGATGCGGTAGCCGCGATCCATGGCGGAGGGCATCGTCAGTCCAGCTGGAGCAGTTGCGCCTTCAGGTAAGCGCTTTCGGGCAGCATGGGATGCACCGGGTGGTCCGCCCCGGCGCCGCCGCTCCACAGGATGCGCCCGGTGCGGCGGGCGCGGAACAGCCCCTCGGCCACCGCCAGGAAGAAGGCACCGGCCTCGGCATGGTGGGAGCAGGAGGCGATGAACAGGAACCCGCCCGGCTCCACCAGCGCGGCCGACAGCCGGGCGAGGCGCGCATAGGCGCGCAGCGCATTGGGGATGTCCTTGCGCGTCTTGGCGAAGGCGGGCGGGTCGCTCACCACCACGCCGAAGCGGCGGCCTTCGCCGCCCAGGCGCTCCAGCGCCTCCATCGCGTCGCCGCGCAGCGCCTCGACCCCGCCCAGGCCGTTCAGGGCCGCGCTCGCCAGCGCGAGGTCCAGCGCCGGCTGCGAGCGGTCCAGCAGCGTGACATGGGCGGCGCCTGCCCGGGCGGCGGCCAGGCCGAAGCCGCCGGTGTGGCAGAAGGCGTCCAGCACCGTCGCGCCGCGCGCCAGGGCGGCGACGCGGGCGCGGTTGTCGCGCTGGTCGAAGAACCAGCCGGTCTTCTGGCCGTTCAGCAGGTCCACGCGGAAGAGGAGGCCGTTCTCCTCCACCTCCGCCACCGCGTCCGCGCCATGGGCCAGGCGCGTCTCCTCCGCCAGGCCCTCCAGGCGGCGCACCGGGCTGTCGTTGCGCAGCAGGATGGCGCGCGGGGCCAGCAGGGCGCGCAGCGCATCCAGGACCAGCGGCAGGGCGGCATCCATGCCGGCGGTGTTGGCCTGCACCGCCAGCACCTCGCCGAAGCGGTCCACCACCAGGCCGGGCAGGCCATCGGCCTCGGCATGCACCAGGCGGCAATGGCGCGCCACGCCCAGGCGCTCGCGCAGCGCCAGCGCGGCGGCAAGGCGCGCCGTGAACCAGGCGGCATCGGGCGCGGCGTCGCGCCGGCGGTCGAGGATGCGGGCGGCGATCAGGCTGTGCGGGTTGAAGTGCCACACGCCATGGCGCACGCCATCCGCGCCTTCCAGCCGCACCGCGCCGCCGGGCGGCAGGGCGCGGGCGGCGGCGTCCATCGCGATCTCGTTGGAGAAGACCCAGGGGTGGGCGTGCTTCACCCGGCGGTCATGGCCGGGCAGCAGGCGGATGAGGGGCAGTGCGGTCATGCGGGTGTCTTGCCGGGGCGCAGCGCCAGCGCAACCCCGGCGATGGTCCCCAGCAGCGCCACCGCCTCGCGCCAGCCCAGCGGTTCGTCCAGCATCACCGCGCCGCCCAGCACGCCCACCACCGGCACCAGCAGCGTGCCCATGGAGGCGGTGGTGGCCGGCAGGCGCTGCAGCGCGCCGAACCAGCCCATGTAGGCCAGGCCCAGCGGCACCGCGGCCATCCAGCCCAGCAAGGCCCAGTCGCGCGCGGGCAGGGCGGGCCAGTCCACGCGCTCGAACAGCAGCGAATAGGCCAGCAGCGGCGCCATGCCGATGCCGAGCTGCCAGGCCGCCGCGGCCACCGGGTGCAGCGGCAGCGGCTTGCGCTTGGCCCGCACCGTGGCGAAGGCGAAGAGCGACGTGGCCAGCAGCATGAGCCCGAAGCCGGGCAGCTTCGCCAGCCCCACCTCCACCCCGCGCCCGGCGAAGAGGATGGTGATGGAGCCCACCGCCAGCAGCATGCCCAGCAGCTTCGCCACCGTCGGCTTCTCGCCCAGCATGAGCCAGGAGAGGCCCATGGCGATGATCGGCGCCATGGAGCCGAGGATCACGCCCTCGCTGGATTTCAGCCACAGCAGGGCCAGCGTCACGAAGCTCATCCAGGCGCCGACATTCAGCAGGCCGTAGAGCACCAGCCGCCCGCGCAGGGCGCGCGGCACCGCCAGCGGCACGCCGAAGATGCGCGCGCCCAGCATGAAGGCGGCGGCCGCCAGCACCCCCGCATAGCCGCGCGTGGCCATGGGCGGCATCTCGGCCAGCAGCAGCTTCACCACCGGCCAGTTGGACCCCCAGCCCAGGGCGCAGACCAGCAGGAAGAGCAGGCCGGCACTGCGCTGCGTCACGCGAAGCCCGCCATGGCGCGCACCGCCGCGGGCGTGTGCCCCGCCTGCCGCAGCGCGCGCAGGGAGGGCGCGCCGTCGCGCTTGGCCAGGCGCCGCCCATCGGCGCCATGCAGCAGGGCATGGTGGGCGTAGCGCGGCTGCGGCCAGCCCATCAGCGCCTGCAGCAGGCGATGGATGGCGGTGGCCGGCTTCAGGTCCTCGCCGCGGGTGACGCAGGTGACGCCCTGGAGCGCATCGTCATGCGCGGCGCAGAGGTGGTAGGAGGCCGGCACGTCCTTGCGCGCCAGCACCACGTCGCCATGCGCCGGCGCGTCGCAGGGGATGCGTCCTTCGCCGCGCTCCTCGAAGTCCAGCGGGCCGGTCTCGGCCAGGGCGCGCCTCACGTCCAGCCGCCAGGCATGCGGCGCGCCGGATGCCACCAGCATGGCGGCATCCGCGCGGCCGCGGCAGGTGCCGGGATAGACCAGCCCCGAAGGCCCGTGCTGCGCCGAGGCCGCGGCGGCGATGTCGGCCCGGGTGCAGAAGCAGGGATACAGCAGGCCGCGGCCGTGCAGCGCGTCGAGCACGGCGGCGTATTCGGCCATGTGCCGGGACTGCACGCGCGCCGTGCCATCGAAGCGCAGGCCCAGCCAGGCCAGGTCCTCCTCCAGCGCCGCGTGCCATTCCGGGCGGCAGCGCGTGGCGTCAATGTCCTCGATCCGCAGCAGGCAGCGCCGGCCCTGCGCGCGGGCGAAGAGCGCGGCATGCGCGTGCCCCAGGTGCAGCAGCCCCGTGGGCGAGGGGGCGAAGCGCGTGACGTCCTCCATCGGCCGGCACCATGCCTGTTGCGGCACCATGAAACAATCTGTGGCCGCGCCCCGGCGGGGCACGAACCTCCTTGCGGCGTTGCGGCATGGGTGGCATGCATGACCCACATCTTGTGGCGGCCGACCGAATCCGGGGCGTCGTACCTGGTTGGTCCCCGCCCAGCGCGGAGGTGCCCGGTTTGCCCGATGGCAGTCTTGTCCCGCAGATCCACGGCCCGGGCGGCTTTCCCGCCCTGGTGCTGAACGCCGATTTCCGGCCGCTCTCCTACTACCCGCTCTCGGTCTGGGCCTGGCAGGATGCGGTGAAGGCGGTGGTGCTGGACCGCGTGAGCGTGCTGAGCGAATACGAGACGGAGGTGCGCTCGCCCTCCTTCGCCATGCGCCTGCCCTCCGTCATCGCCCTGCGGGACTACATCCCCGCGGCGCGGCGGCCGGCCTTCACCCGCTTCAACGTCTTCCTGCGTGACCGCTTCGAATGCCAGTATTGCGGCGACGCCCGGCCGACGCAGGAGCTGACCTTCGACCACGTGATCCCGCGCTCCCGCGGCGGGCGCACGAGCTGGGAGAACGTGGTCGCCGCCTGCGGCCCCTGCAACCTGCGCAAGGCCGACAAGCTGCCGCGCGACTGCCACATGCAGCCCCTGACCGCGCCGCGCCAGCCCACCTCCTGGGAGTTGCAGGAGAATGGCCGCGGCTTCCCGCCCAACCACCTGCACGAGAGCTGGCGCGACTACCTGTATTGGGACACCGAGCTGGAGCAGGGTTGACCGGCGCCGCGTTCCGGGGTGATGGCAGGGCAGGACGAGGAGCCCGCCCATGAGCCTGCAAGCCGCCATCGAATCCATCTGGGAGCGCCGCGACACGCTGTCCGCCGCCACGCAGGGCGCCGACCGCGAGGCGGTGGAGCAGGCGCTGGCGCTGCTGGATTCCGGCAAGGCCCGCGTGGCGGAGCCCGCCGGCGGGAATGGCGGCTGGGTAGTGAACCAGTGGCTGAAGCAGGCCGTGCTGCTGAGCTTCCGCATCGAGGACAGCCGCATCATGGCCGGCGGCTGGGACAAGGTGCCGCTGAAGTGGGCCGGCTGGGACGAGGCCGCGCACAAGGCGGCCGGCTTCCGCGCCGTGCCCGGCGCCGTGGCGCGGCGCAGCGCCTACATCGCGCCCAACGTCATCCTCATGCCCTCCTTCGTGAACCTCGGCGCCTATGTGGACAGCGGCACGATGGTGGACACCTGGGCCACCGTCGGCTCCTGCGCGCAGATCGGGAAGAACGTGCACCTTTCCGGCGGCGTGGGCATCGGCGGCGTGCTGGAGCCGCTGCAGGCCAATCCGGTGGTGATCGAGGATGACTGCTTCATCGGCGCGCGCTCCGAGGTGGTGGAGGGCGTGATCGTCGAGCGCGGCTCGGTGCTGTCCATGGGCGTCTTCATCAGCGCCACGACCAAGATCGTGGACCGCACGACGGGCGAGACCTTCGTGGGCCGCGTGCCGGCCTATTCGGTGGTGGTGCCCGGCTCCCTGCCTGGCAGGCCGCTGCCGGACGGCACGCCCGGGCCTTCGCTGTATTGCGCGGTGATCGTGAAGCGGGTGGACGCGCAGACGCGGGCCAAGACCAGCATCAACGACCTGCTGCGTGATTGATCCTGTTCCCCTCGCCCAGGCGCTGATCCGCTGCCGCTCCGTCACGCCCGCCGATGACGGCGCGCTGGACGTGGCGCAGCGCCACCTGGAAGCGCTGGGCTTCGCCTGCACCCGGCTGCGCTTCAACGAGGTGGACAACCTGCACGCCATCCGCGGGCAAGGCGGGCCGCACCTGATGTATTGCGGCCATACCGACGTGGTGCCGCCCGGCGACCTGGCGCGCTGGACCGACGACCCCTTCGCCGCCACGGTGCGCGACCGCGTGCTCTACGGCCGCGGCGCCTGCGACATGAAGGGCGGCATCGCCGCCTTCCTGGCCGCCATCCCGGCGGAACAGCCACGCGGCACGCTCTCGCTCCTCATCACCGGCGACGAGGAAGGGCCGAGCGTGGACGGCGTGAAGCGCTGCATGCCCTGGCTGGAGGAAAACGGCCTGCTGCCCGGCATGTGCATCGTCGGCGAGCCGACGAGCCAGGAGCGCCTGGGCGACGTCATCAAGATCGGCCGGCGTGGCTCGCTCAATGCCTTCGTCACCGTGCACGGCACCCAGGGCCACAGCGCCTATCCGCAGAAGGCCGACAACCCGGTGCACCGGCTGCTGGCGGCGCTGCACGCGCTGGCGGCCGAGCCGCTGGACGAAGGCTCGACGCATTTCGAGCCCTCGACGATCCAGGTGACCGGGCTGCGCGTGGACAACACGGCCACCAACGTCATCCCGGCCGAGGCCAGCGCCTTCCTCAACATCCGCTTCAACGACCACCACAGCGGCGCGGGCCTGACGGAACGGCTGCGCGCGGTGTTCGCGCAGCACGCCCCGCGCCACGAGCTGCGGATCGAGATCAGCGGCGAAAGCTTCGTCACCCAGCCCGGCCCCTTCGTGGAGGCGCTGACGGCGGCGGTGCGGGCCGAATGCGGCATCACGCCCCGGCTGGACACCGGCGGCGGCACCTCCGACGCCCGCTTCATCGCCCGCTACTGCCCCGTCGCCGAACTGGGCGGGGTGGGCCGCACGCTGCACCAGGTGGATGAGAACGTGCCGGTGGCGGAGCTGCACGCGCTCAGCGCGCTGTATCGCCGCGTCATCGCCGGGTGCCTGGCGGCGTGAGCTTCGCCGACGGGCTGGCCGCGGCGCTGCTGCTGGCGCGCGGCCGCGCGGAGGGGCTGGCGCTGCTGCCGCCGACGCTGGAGGCGGCGGCCCATTCCTTCCGCGCCGCGCTGCCCTGCCTCGCCGCCTTCCTGGGCCTGCGGCTGCTGGCCTGGGCCGATGGCGCGCCGGCCAATGGCGTGGCGGTGGCGCTGCTGGCCGAGGCGCTGGGCTTCGCCATCACCTGGGCCGGCTTCGCGCTCGCCTCGCTGGCGGTGGCCACCCAGGCGGGGCGCGCGGCGGCCTGGCCGCGCTTCATCGCGGCGTGGAACTGGACCAACCTGGTGCAATACGCGCTTCTGGTGCTGCTGGCGGTGCCCGGGCTGCTGGGCGCGCCGGATGGGCTGGTCACGACGCTGGGCCTCGTCGCGCTGGGTTATGCGCTGTGGCTGGAATGGTTCGTGGTGCGCGCCGCGCTGGCCCTGCCGGGCGCGACGGCGGCGGTGGTGGTGGCGCTGGACCTCGCCATCGGGCTGGCGGCCAGCGGCTTCACCACGCGCATCGCCGGCGGCTGATCACGGCGTCCAGGCGATGGGCTCGGCGTAGTCCACCCGCATGAAGCACAGCCCCTCGGGCGGGGCGGTCTGCCCGGCCCTGGTGCGGTCGCGCCCATCCAGCACGCGGCGCGGCCAGCCCTCATCCTGCACGCCGCGCCCCACCGCATGCAGCGTGCCCACCAGGTTGCGCACCTGGTGATGCAGGAAGGAGCGCGCGGCGGCGTGGATCACCACCTCCTCGCCCTCGCGCAGCACATCCAGCCGGTCCAGCGTGCGCAGCGCATGGGCGGCCTGGCAGGAGGCGGCGCGGAAGGCGCTGAAATCATGCCGGCCCAGGAGCCGCTGTGCGGCGCGGTGCATGGCCTCCGCGTCCAGCGCTTGCGGCACGTGCCAGGCCTGGCCTTCCTCCAGCGCCGGCCGCGCCGGGCGGTTGAGGATGCGGAAGCGGTAGTGCCGCATCACGGCGGAGAAGCGCGGCGACCACCCTTCCGGCGCCAGGGCGGCCGCGCGCACGGAAAGCGGGTGCGGCCGCGTGTGGAAGTCCAGCGCGGCGCGCAGCCGTTCGGGCGGGATGGCGGCGGCGATCTCCACCTCCGCCACCTGGCCCAGCGCATGCACGCCGGAATCCGTGCGCCCGGCGGCCGAGACCAGCGGCGCCACGCCGCCATTGAGGCGCGCCGCCGCCTCCTCCAGCACGCCCTGCACCGTGACGAGGCCGGGCTGGCGCTGCCAGCCGCAGAAGCCCTCGCCGCGATAGGCGATCAGCAGGGCGAAGCGAGGCATGGGCCGAAGTCGAAGCCGCGGCGCAGCGCGTCCGCGTCCATCGCCGGGCGGCCGGGACGCTGCATGCGGGTGATGCGCAGCGCGCCCGTGCCGCAGGCCACCGTCAGGCCCGGGCCGGGCAGCACGGTGCCGGGCGGGGCGGCGCCCTCGGCGGGCTCGGCGTCGAGCACGCGGATGGCCTCGCCGGCATGGGGGAAATGGGCGCCGGGCCAGGGGTTCATGGCGCGCACGCGGCGGTCCAGCGCGGCGGCACCCTCGCGCCAGTCCAGCAATCCATCGGCCTTGGACAGCTTGGGGGAATAGGTCACGCCCTCCGCCGGCTGCGGCACGGCCTCGGGCATCGCCGCCAGCGCCTCCAGCACGAGGCGCGCACCCATGGCGGAAAGCTGGTCATGCAGCCAGGGCGTGGTGGCGCGCGGCGGCAGCGGCACGGCCGCGCGCAGCAGCATGGGGCCGGTGTCCAGCCCTTCCTCCATGCGCATGATGGTCACGCCGCTTTCGGCGTCGCCATGCAGGATGGCGGCCTGGATGGGCGCCGCGCCGCGCCAGCGCGGCAGCAGCGAGGCATGGATGTTCAGGCAGCCCAGGCGCGGCGCGTCGAGCATGGCCGGCGGCAGGATGAGGCCATAGGCCGCCACCACCGCGGCATCGAGGCCGAGCGCGCGGAAGGCGGCGTGCTGCCCCTCGTCGCGCTTCACCCGCGCGGGCGTGCGGACTTCCAGCCCCAGTTCCAGCGCGGCGCAGTGGACGGGGCAGGGGGTTTCCCGCTGGCCGCGCCCGGCCGGGCGGGGGGGCTGGCAATACACGGCGGCGATGTCGTGCCCCGCTTCGTGCAGCGCGCGCAGCGCGGGGACGGCGAAGTCCGGGCTGCCCATGAAGGCCAGGCGCATGGCGCTACTCCCGCACCTTCGCCTTCTGCTCCTTCGCCAGCTTGCGCAGCAGCATGTTGCGCTTCAGCGCGGACAGGTGATCCACGAAGAGCACGCCGTCCAGGTGGTCAAGCTCGTGCTGGATGCAGGTGGCGAGCAGGCCGTCGGCCTCCATCTCGCGCTTCGTGCCGTCCAGCTCCTGCCAGCGGGCCTTGATGCGCGCGGGGCGCTCCACATCGGCATACTGGCCGGGGATGGACAGGCAGCCTTCCTCGCGCAGCGCCGTCTCGGCGCTCTGCGCCACGATCTCGGGGTTCACCATCACCATCGGCGCGCGGCTTTCCTCGTCCTTGCCGAGGTCGAGCACCACCAGCCGCAGCAGCTCCCCCACCTGCGGCGCGGCCAGGCCGATGCCGGGGGCGGCGTACATCGCCTCCAGCATGCGCGGGGCGAGGGCGCGCACGGCGTCGGCATCGGCCGGCGTCACGGCGCGCGCCTTCTTCCGCAGCACGGGGTCGGGCACGATGAGGATGGGCAGCAGGGACATGGCGCCACGGGGGTTAGCGCCGGCGCCCCGGCCTTGCAACGGCGCCCGCCGCGCGCCAAGTCTGCGGGCAGGCGCCGTTGCTCCGGGGCGGCGCCGCGCTTGCCGTCCCAAGGAGGCCCCCATGTCCCGCGCATCGCTCTTCGGCTCGCCGCTCTTCCTCGGCTTCGACCACCTGGAGCAGATGCTGGACCGCGTCGGCAAGAGCGCGGAGGGCTACCCCCCCTACAACATCGAGGCCACGGGCGAGGCCAAGCTGCGCATCACCCTGGCCGTCGCCGGCTTCTCCATGGACGACCTGGCCATCACGCAGGAGGACAACCAGCTCGTCATCCGCGGCCGCCAGAAGGAGGACGGGGAGGGGCGCGTCTTCATCCATCGCGGCATCGCCGCGCGGCAGTTCCAGCGCGCCTTCGTGCTGGCCGAGGGCATCGAGGTGGAGGGCGCCTTCCTGGACAACGGGCTGCTGCACATAGACCTCAGGCGGCCGCTGCCGGAGGTGCGGGTGCGCTCCATCCCCATCGGCGGGCAGCGCGCCGCGCAGCCGCAGCGCCTGCGCCCGGTGGCGCGCGACGGCGAGTGAGCCTATCCTCCGGCCAAACACCGGAGGAACCCTATCATGCGCGTCACCCGCCGCGCGGCGCTCGCCGCCCTTGCCCTGCCCGCCGTCGCCCGCGCGCAGGACTGGCCCAGCGGCCCGGTGCGCTTCATCGTTCCCTTCGCCCCCGGCGGCTCGACCGACGCGGTGGCGCGCCTCGCCTCGCCCGGCCTGCAGCAGCGGCTGGGCGTGCCGGTGGTGATCGAGAACCGCTCGGGCGCCGCAGGTTCGCTGGGCACTGCCGCCGTGGCCCAGGCGCGCAACGACGGCCAGACCTGGCTGCTGACCTTCGACAGCCACGCCACCCTGCCGGCGCTGCTGCCCAACCTGCCCTTCAACCTGACGCGCGACCTCGACCCCGTGCTGCTGATCGGCGGCGCGCCCTACGTCATCGCCACGCGGCCGGACAAGCCCTACCGCACCCTGGCCGACGTGGTGGCGGCGGCGCGCCAGCGGCCGGACGGGGTGAATTTCGGCTCCACCGGCAATGGCACGGTGGGGCACCTGGCGATGATCCTGCTCCAGGCGCGCAGCAACACGCGCATGGCGCACCTGCCCTATCGCGGCGGCGGCCTCGCCGTGAACGACACGGTGGCCGGCCATGTGGAGATGATGATCGGTTCCGCCGCGCTGGTGGCGCCGCACATCGCCGGCGGCACGCTGCGCCCCATCGTGCAGTTCGGCCCCGAGCGCCTGCCGGCGCTGCGCGAGGTGCCCACGGCCGCCGAATCCGGCTTCCCCGGCCTGGAGGCCGAGGCGTGGTGGGGCGTCTTCGCCCCCGCCGGCACGCCGGCCGCCGCGCAGCAGCGCATGCGCGCGGCGCTGACGGAAGCCTTCCGTGAGGAGCGCGTGATGCGCACCATGACCGAGGCGCAGCAGGCCCGCGTGGTGCTGGGCGACGGCGAGGCGCTGCGCGCCTTCCTGGACCGCGAGGTGGCGAAGTGGGGCGCCGTGGTGCGGGAGCACCGCGTCACGGCGGATTGACCGTCAGGACGGCGCGAAGCCCAGCGCCGCGCGGAAGCGGTTCTTCACGAACACGCCGTCGCGCGGCGGCAGGGCGCGCGGCAGGTTCTCCGCGCGGATCTTCAGCACGGCGAGCGACAACGCCTCCATCGCATGGATCCGCCGGCGCAGCGGTTCGACGCCCGCCTCGTCCCTGATCGTCTCCGTCTGCGGGAAGCCGCAGGCGTGCGCCACCGCCGCGAACTCGATGCCCTGCCCGGCGTGGCTGGGCTGCATCCCCGTCTCGCCGAAATGGCCGTTGTCGAGGATGATGATGGCGAGGTTGCGCGGCCGCTTCAGCGCGATGGTGGCCAGCGCGCCGAAGCCCATCAGCGCCTCGCCATCGCCGGTGATGACGGCCACGGGGCGGGCGGGCTGCGCCAGCGCCAGGCCCAGGCCCATCGTCATGGCGCTGCCCATCGCCGCCCAGAGGTAGTGGTTGGCGTCGTGGTCGCCCGCCGCCATCACGTCATAGGAGGGCGAGCCGAGGCCGCTGACCACCAGCAGCCCCGCGCGGTCGCGCAGCAAAGCCGCCACCGCCGCGCGGCGCTCCAGGATGCCGCTCACTTCACCCACTCCTTCTCGCCGATCAATCGCTGGCCCAGCAGCAGGGCGCAGGCGCCCTCGGCGTCGAAGGCCATGGTGGCGGCGCCATGCAGCAGGGGCCGCACCTGCGCCGGCTCGTCGGCGCGCCACGTCATCACGCCCATCAGCTTCAGCGCAGCCTCGGTGGCCTGGCCCATCGGGTTCTGGTGCTGGTTGAACTCCGCCCAGTCGCCACGCATCGTCACTACGGTGAGGAAGGGGAAGCGCGCGCTTGCCACCAGCCCGAGCGTGTTGATGCAGTTGCCCACGCCTGAGGATTGCATCAGCAGCGCCCCGCGCTGCCCGCCCAGCCAAGCCCCGGCCAGGAGGCCGATACCCTCCTCCTCCGTGGTCAGCACCGTGGCCTCGATCTCCGGGTCGGCCTCGGCCATGGCGATGGCGGTGGCGTGCCCGGCATCGGGAACATAGGCGAGGTGGCGCACGCCATGGGCCTTCAGCACGTCGAAGACGTCGCGCCGCCAGCCGGGGGAGGGTGTGGTGTCCATGCCCGGCATCCTGCCCTCGGCCCGGGCTGCGCGAAATTCGTTCCTTGCACGATCAGCCATGCCGGGATTGTATCGGCGCCATGGACCTCCGGCAGCTCACCACCTTCCTCCAGGTCGCGGAGCTCGGCTCGCTCTCCAAGGCTTCCGACCGGCTGCGCATCGCCCAGCCGGCGCTGAGCCGGCAGGTGCGGCTGCTGGAGGAGGAGCTGCGGGTGGCGCTCTTCGCCCGCCACGGCCGCGGCATGGCGCTGACCGCGGCCGGCGAGGCGCTGCGCGCGCGGGCCGGCGCCATCCTCCGCCAGGTGGAGGAGGCGCGAGAGGAGGTGATGGAGGAGGCCGGCGCGGTGCGCGGCCGCGTCACCTTCGGCCTCACGCCCACGGTCGGCGCCGTGCTCTCGGCGCGGCTGGTGGAGCGCTTCCTGGCGCTGCACCCGGAGGTGACGCTGCGCATCGTGCAGGGCTTCTCCGGCTACCTGCGCGAATGGCTGCAGAATGGCGAGGTGGACATCGCCGTGATCTACGCCGGCCCCGGCAATGCCGGCGTGCGGCAATCGCCGCTGCTGGTGGAGACGCTGTGCCTGGTGGCCCCGCCGGACCGCAACCTTTCGGTCCATGACGCCGTGCCGCTGGCCGAGGTGCTGGAGGAACGCCTGGTGCTGCCCGGCCCCTCGCATGGACTGCGCAAGCTGGTGCAGGCGGAGGCCGAGGCGCGCGGCCTGGCGCTGCGCATCGGCGTGGAGGCCGACGACCTCCAGGTGCTGGTGGAGCTGACGAGGCGCGGCCTGGGTTGCACCATCCTGCCCCTGGCCGCGGTGCTGGGCGACGTGCGCGCCGGGCGCCTCTGCGCCGCGCCGGTCATCGAGCCGCACCTGTCGCGCCGGCTGGCGGTGGCGGAGCCGCTGGGGCGGCAGCCCTCCAACGCCGTGCGCCGCTTCGGCGAGGTGCTGCGCGAGGAGGTGGCGGCGATGGTGCGCGCCGGCGACTGGAGCGGGCAATTGCTGGCCGACGATCGAATCCGGGCATAGCTGCTTGGCCGAGATTGGAGTTTACCGCCGCGCGCCGCCCCGGCATGGCTGCGCGCATGGACCACGCCCTGATCGCCGCCGACCCGCATGCCGAGATCCGCGAGGAAGTGCGCAAGCTCTGCGCCCGCTTCCCCGGCGAATACTGGCGGGAGCTGGATGCCCGCCGCGGCTACCCCACCGAATTCGTGCGCGCGCTGACCGAGGCCGGCTTCCTCGGCGCGCTGATCCCGGAGGAGTTCGGCGGCTCCGGCCTCGGCCTTTCCGCGGCGGCGGCGATCCTGGAGGAGGTGCAGGCCCAGGGCTGCAACGGCGCCGCCTGCCACGCGCAGATGTACATCATGGGCACCATCCTCCGCCACGGCTCGGCGGAGCAGAAGGCGAAGTACCTGCCCGGCATCGCCGAGGGCACGCTGCGCCTCCAGGCCTTCGGCGTGACGGAGCCCACCTCGGGGACCGACACCACCGCGCTGCGCACCACCGCGCGGCGCGAGGGCGACCGGTGGATCGTCAACGGCCAGAAGATCTGGACCTCGCGCGCCGAGCATTCCGACCTGATGCTGCTGCTGGCCCGCACCACCCCGCGCGACCAGGTGGCGAAGAAGACCGACGGCCTCTCCACCTTCATCGTGGACATGCGCACCGCCAAGGGCCTGACGATCCGCCCCATCCGCACCATGATGAACCACAATTCCTGTGAGGTCTTCTTCGACAACATGGAGGTGCCCGCCGAGAACCTGGTGGGCGTGGAGGGCAAGGGCTTCCGCTACATCCTGGACGGCATGAACGCCGAGCGCCTGCTGATCGCCGCCGAATGCATCGGCGACGCCAAGTGGTTCACGCAGAAGTCGGTGGCCTATGCGAAGGAGCGCGTGCTGTTCGGCCGCCCCATCGGCCAGAACCAGGGCGTGCAGTTCCCCATCGCCCGCGCCTATGCCCAGATGCGCGCCGCCGAGGCCATCGTGCAGCGGGGCCTGGAGAAGTTCGAGAGGGGCATCCCCTGCGGCGAGGAGGCCAACATGGGCAAGATGCTGGCCGCGGAGGCGAGCTGGGCGGCGGGCGAGGCCTGCATCCAGACCCATGGCGGCTTCGGCTTCGCCGAGGAATACGACATCGAGCGCAAGTTCCGCGAGACGCGGCTCTACCAGGTGGCGCCGATCAGCACGAACCTTGTGCTGAGCTTCCTGGGCGAGCATGTGCTAGGGATGCCGCGCTCCTACTGACGCGCCAACCGGGAGGACACGAGAATGAACCGACGCACCCTGCTGGCCGCCGCGCCGGCGATGCTGGCGATGCCGGCGCTGGGCCAGCCCGCCTGGCGGCCCGAGCGCGGCGTGACGATGATCTGCCCCTTCGCGGCCGGCGGCGCCACCGACGTGATGGGCCGCCTCGCCGCCGGGCCGATGGGCACGCGGCTGGGCCAGCCGGTGGTGGTGGAGAACGTGACCGGCGCCTCGGGCGCCATCGGCGCGCAGCGCGCGGCGCGCGCCACGCCGGACGGGCACACCATCTTCGTCGGCCATGTGGGCATCTTCGCGCTGAACCAGCACCTGTTCACGCGGCTGTCCTACGACCCGCTGAGCGACTTCGCCTTCATCGGCGAGATCGGCACCAACCCGATGGTGCTGCTGGTCTCCCGCCAATCCGGCATCCGCTCCATCGAGGACCTGCGCGCGCGGGCGCGCAACGGGCGGCTGACCATCGGCTCCTCCGGCCTCGGCACCACGCTGCACATGGGTGGCGTCATGCTGGTGCAGACGCTGGGTGGCGCCGGCGACCTCATCCCCTATCGCGGCGGCGGGCCGGCGATGAACGACCTGCATGCCGGCATCCTGGACGTGGTGGTGGACCAGGCGATCACCGCCATCCCCGCCGTGCAGGGCGGCGCCATCCCGCTGGCGGTGACGGGCCCGCAGCGCCTGCCGCAGATCGCCCAGGTGCCCACCGCGCAGGAGGCCGGGCTGCCGGGGCTGACGCTCCAGGTCTGGAACATCCTCGCCGCGCCGCGGGCCACGCCGGCCAACATCGTGGCTGCCCATGCCGAGGCGCTGAACGTCGCGCTGGACGACGCCACGCTGCGCGAGCGCTTCGCCACCTACAGCGCCATCGCGCCCCAGGGCGCGCAGCGCGGCCCGGCGGCGGCCGAGGCGCTGGTGCGGCGCGAAAGCCAGTACTGGGGCGACTTCATCCGCTCCGCGCGGATCGAGCGCGAATGACGCCGGGCAAGCCGTTGGAAGGGCTGCTGGTCGTCTCCATGGAGCAGGCGGTGGCCGCGCCCACCTGCTCCGCCAAGCTGGCCGATGCTGGGGCGCGCGTCATCAAGGTGGAGCGCAAGGGCGAGGGCGACTTCGCGCGGCGCTACGACGCCGCCTGCAACGGGCTCTCCTCCTATTTCGTGTGGCTGAACCGCGGCAAGGAAAGCCTGGGCCTGGACCTGAAGGACGAGGCCGACCGCGCCCTGCTGCGGCGGCTGGTGGCGAAGGCGGACGTGTTCATCCAGAACTTCGCCCCCGGCGCGATGGCGCGCGCCGGCTTCGCCAGCGAGGCGCTGCGCGAAGCCAACCCGCGCCTCATCACCGTGGACATCTCCGGCTATGGCGAGGAGGGCGAGTATGCGGCGATGAAGGCCTATGACCTGCTGGTGCAGGCGGAATCCGGCCTGGCCAGCGTCACGGGGCGCGCCGAGGGGCCGGGGCGCGTCGGCTTCTCGGTCTGCGACATCGCCTGCGGCACCATGGCGCATGCCGCGGTGCTGGAGGCGCTGATCGAGCGCGGCGTGACCGGCTGCGGCAAGGGCATCGCGTGCTCGCTGTTCGACGGCATGGCGGACTGGATGAACGTGCCGCTGCTCTACTTCGAGGGCACCGGCCAGGCGCCGGCGCGCATCGGCCTGGCGCATCCCTCCATCTGCCCCTACGGCGCCTTCGAGACGCGGGATGGCGCGCTGGTCCTCATCTCCATCCAGAACGAGCGCGAGTGGCAGCGCCTCTGCGCGGTGTTCCTGGAGGAGCCGGCGCTGCCGCAGCGCGAGGGCTTCCGTTCGAACGTCGAGCGCGTTGGCAACCGCGCCGTGGTGGACGCCCATGTCGGCCAGGGCTTCGCGCGGCTGACGCGCGCGGAATGCGCGGCGAAGCTGAACGCGGCCGACATCGCCTTCGGCTTCGTCAACGGGGTGGATGGCCTTTCCGCCCATCCGGCGCTGCGCCGGGTGACGGTGCAGACCGAGGCCGGCGCCGTCGCCATGGCCGCGCCCGCCGCGCGCTTCAGCGATGGCGAGCGCGCGTTGGGCCCGGTGCCGGCGCTGGACCAGCACGGCGCGGCCATCCGGGCGGAATTCGCGGGGTAGGGTGCGACCGCTCCGGCCGGACCCGGTGCCGCGCCTACCAGCGCCGCCCGCCGCGCCAGCCGGGGCGCGCATGCCCCCAGCCCGGTCGGCCCCAGCCGGGCCGGCCCCAGCCCCAGGGGGATGGGCGATAGGCCCAGGCATAGGGCCGCCAGACCGGCGTCGGCGCCCATGTCGGCCCCCACCAGCCGTAGTGCCGCGGCCAGGGCCGGTAGCCCCACCACCAGCCGGTGCCGATGCCGATGGACACGGTGGGCGCCGCCGCCCAGGGCCCCAGCGCCGCGCCGCCCCAGGCCCAGCTGGAGGTCGGCACCGTCGCCCAGTCGGGCGCGCTGGCCCAGGCCTTGTCCTCGGCCTCCCAGGGCGGGCCGTGGTCCCATTCATGGGCGGTGGGCGGCAGGGCCGCTTCCTGCTGCATCCCGCCGGGCGAGCCGGGCGAGGGCGGCGGGACATAGGCGCCGGGCGGCGCGCCATCCATGGCGCAGCCGGCCAGCAGGAGGAGCATGGCGAGGCGTTTCATCACGCCACCTTAACGCCTTTCCGCCCCGCGCGGTGCGGTTTATCGGGGAAGGGCCATGAACATCCTGTCCATCCAGTCCCATGTCGCCTACGGCCATGTCGGCAACGCCTCGGCGGTGTTTCCGCTCCAGCGGCTGGGGGCGGAGGTCTGGGCGGTGAACACCGTGCAGTTCTCCAACCACACCGGCTATGGCGCCTGGCGCGGCCAGGTCTTCGGCGCGGACCACATCCGCGACGTGGTGCGGGGCATCGCCGAGCGCGGCGCGCTGCCGGGCTGCGACGCCGTGCTGTCCGGCTACATGGGCGATGCCAGCATCGGCGAGGCCATCCTGGACGCCGCGCGCCAGGTGAAGGCGGCCAATCCGGCGGCGCTGTGGTGCTGCGACCCGGTGATCGGCGATGTGGGGCGCGGGGTCTTCGTGCGCCCCGGCATCCCGGAATTCCTGCGCGACCGCGCCCTGCCCGAGGCCGACATCGCCACCCCCAACCGCTTCGAGCTGGAATGGCTGACCGGCATGGCGGTGACGGACCTGCCATCCGCCAAGGCCGCCATCGCCGCGCTCCAGGCGCGTGGCCCCCGCTGCGTGCTGCTGACCAGCCTGGAGGCCGGCGCCGCGCCGGACTGCATCGGCATGATGGCGGCGGAAGGAGGGCGCTTCCACCACCTGTCCACGCCGCTGCTGCCGCTGAGCGTGAACGGCGCCGGCGATGCCATCGCCGCGCTGTTCCTGTTCCACCGCCTGCGGAGCGGCGATGCGGCGCTGGCGCTGGAGGAGGCGGCCTCCTCGGTCTTCGGGGTGCTGCGGCGCACGGCGGAGGCGGGCTCGCGCGAGATCCTCAGCGTGGCGGCGCAGGGGGAGTTCGTCAGCCCCTCGCGCCGCTTCCGGGCGATGCCCGCCTGATCACAGCCCGGACAATCCGCGCCAGGCGATCAGCCCCAGCGTGCCGGCCAGGGCGGCGCTGCATCCCATCAGGGACAGGCGCAGCAGGGTGAGGGCGACCTCGCCGCGGCGGCGGTGGGCAGGGGGCATTGGTGGCATCCCGGTGTGCAGTTCCGCACAGAAGACGCTCCGGGCCGGGAATGGTTGCACCGGCGGGCGGCGGGCCGCCCGCGCGCATCAGCCACCCGCAAGCAGCCGCCAGAGCGACACGCCCACGACCCCGGCAAGGCCGGCGGCGCAGGCCAGCAGGGTCACGCGCAGGGCGAGCAGCGCGGCATCGCCGCGCTTCTGGCGCGCAGTCGTGGTTGACATCAGGGCCTCCGAGGCTTGTTCGCATGTTTGGGCGGGCAAGAGATGCACTCGAAAGGCGAATGCCGTCCAGCCCGCACAACCACGTAGCGCACCCATTGCAGCATGGGGCATCGGCAATCCCGATGCCGCCGATCGTCAGCCCAGCATGCCCACCCCGGCCAGCGCAAGCACGGCGATGAAGAGCGTGCTGGCCACCCCCAGCAGCAGCGGCCGCGCCCCGCGCGAATGCAGCGCCTTCAGGTCGGTCGAGATGCCCAGCGCCGCCACCGAGGCCGCCAGCATCAGCGGCACCAGCGCGCGCGACGCCTCCACCGCCGCCGCCGGCACCAGCCCGGTGGAGCCCAGCAGCACCAGCCCCAGGAAGCCGAAGGCGAACCAGGGCACCGGCGCCTTCACCCGGGCCTCGCCGGCCGCATGGCGCTGGCGGGCCACCCACCAGCCCAGCGCCACCACCGCCGGGGCCAGCAGGAACACCCGCGCCAGCTTCATCACCGTGCCGGATTGCGAGGCCTCGGCCCCGCCGGCCGCGGCGGCGCCGACCGCCTGCACCACCTCATGGATCGCCGCCCCGGCCCAGAGCCCATAGGCGCGCCCGGACAGCCCCATCATGTCGCCCAGCAGCGGGAACAGGATCAGCGCGGCGGTGCCG
>JBEQBS010000015.1:0-21705 GCA_041639675.1 Rubritepida sp.
TCTGGCGCCTCATGCCGGGGGACGACCGGCGTGCGGTCACGGAGAGGCGCGCCGGTCTGCGCCGGGCGGGCCGGCCGGGTGCTCACCGGAAGTCGCGGGTCGGCACGCGGATGCTGCGCTGGTCCACGCCGCTGCCCGTGCGCGCCTCGTCGCCGCGGCCATGGGGCAGGGCGAAGGTGCCCAGTCCGCCCACGCCGTCCAGCATCGCGGTGAGGTCGGTCAGGTGTTCGGCGATGAGGTGGGTGACGCCGTTCTCGCTCTGCACGCGCCCGCGCACGGCGACCATGCCGGCCGAGAGGATCAGCGGGCGCTGCTGCTCGAACAGCTTCGGCCAGACGATGATGTTCGCCACCCCCGTCTCGTCCTCCACCGTGATGAACATCACGCCCTGGGCGGAGCCCGGCTTCTGGCGCACCAGCACCAGGCCGGCGGCGCTGACGCGCCGCCCGTCGCGGGTGTGGACCAGGTCCGCGCAGGGAATGGCACCCATGGCCGCCAACTCGCCGCGCAGGAAGGCCAGGGGGTGCCTGCGCAGGCTCAGCCCCACCGCGCGGTAGTCCGCCACCACTTCGCCGCCCTCGGGCAGGCCGGGCAGGGAAACGGCAGGTTCGGCGGTCTCGGGACGGGGGTGGTTGGTGGTCCGGTCAGCCATGGCGAAGAGCGGCAAGGCCTCCTGCATGCCCCGCACCGCCCACAGCGCATCGCGCCGCCCCAGCCCTAGGGTGGCAAAAGCATCCGCCGCCGCCAGCGCCTGCATGGCCTGGGCAGGGATGCCGGAGCGGCGCTGCACCTCCTCGACCGAGCGGTAGGGGAAGGCGCCGCGCGCCAGCGCCACGGCATGCCCATCCATCTCGCCCAGCCCCTTGGCCAGGCGGAGGCCCAGCCGCACGGCGGGGCCCTCCATCGTGCAGTCCCACGCGCTGGCGTTCACGCACAGGGGGCGCACCTCCACGCCGTGCTCTCGCGCGTCGCGCACCAGCTGCGCGGGGGCATAGAACCCCATGGGCTGGGAGTTCAGCAGGGCGCACAGGAACACGTCCGGGTGGTGGCACTTCACCCAGCAGGAGGCATAGGCGATCAGCGCGAAGCTGGCCGCGTGGCTTTCGGGGAATCCATAGGAGCCGAAGCCCTCGATCTGGCTGAAGGTCCGCTCCGCGAAGTCGCGGGCGTAGCCGCGCGCCACCATGCCCTCCACCAGCTTCTCCTTGAAGGCCGACACGCCGCCCGTGAGCTTGAAGGTGGCCATGGCGCGGCGCAGTTGGTCGGCCTCGCCCGGGGTGAAGCCCGCGCACACGATGGCGACCTGCATCGCCTGCTCCTGGAACAGCGGCACGCCCAGCGTCTTGCCCAGCACGCGTTCCAGCTCAGGGTGCGGGTATTCGGGCGTCTCCAGCCCCTCGCGCCGGCGCAGATAGGGGTGGACCATGTCGCCCTGGATGGGGCCGGGGCGCACCACGGCCACCTGGATCACCAGGTCGTAGAAGGTGCGCGGCTTGTGGCGCGGCAGCATGGCCATCTGCGCGCGGCTCTCGACCTGGAAGGTGCCGATGGTGTCGGCCTTCTGGATCATCTCGTAGGTGGCCGGGTCCTCGGGCGGGATGGAGGCGAGGTCCAGGGACAGGCGGCGGTGCTCACGGATCAGCGCGAAAGCGCGGCGCAGGCACCCCAGCATCCCCAGGCCCAGCACGTCCACCTTCATCATCCGCAGGAGATCGATGTCGTCCTTGTCCCACTCGATCACCTGGCGCCCGGCCATGGCGGCGGGGCGCACGGGCACCAAGTCGTCCAGCCGGTCGCGCGTCAGCACGAAGCCGCCCGGGTGGGTGCCGAGCTGGCGGGGAAAGCCGATGAGTTGGCGGGCGAGGTCCAGGGTGAGGCGCAGGCGGCGGTCCGCCAGGTTCAGGTTCACCGCCTCGGCGTGTTCCTCTTCGACCCCATCGTTGCTCCAGCCCCAGACTTGGCCTGCTAATGCCGACGTCACGTCTTCCGGCAGGCCCAGCGCCTTGCCGACGTCGCGCACCGCGCCGCGGGGGCGGTAGCGCATGACGGTGGCGCACAGCGCGGCGCGGTCGCGGCCGTAATGGGCGTACACCCACTGGATCACCTCCTCGCGGCGCTCGTGCTCGAAATCCACGTCGATGTCGGGCGGCTCGCGGCGTTCGGCGGAGACGAAGCGCTCGAACAGCAGGCCGGAGCGGATCGGATCGATGGAGGTGATGCCCAGCACGTAACAGACGGCGGAGTTGGCGGCCGAGCCGCGCCCCTGGCACAGGATGCCCATGTCGCGCGCCCGGCGGACGATGGTGTTCACCGTGAGGAAGTAAGGGGCGTATTCGCGCAATGCGATGAGCGCGAGTTCGTGGCGCAGCTGCGCGGCCATGGCGTCGGGCGGCCCCTGCGGCCAGCGCGCGGCAGCGGCCTCCCAGGTCAGCCGCTCCAGCGCCTGCTGCGCGCTCTCGCCCGGGCGCTCGGTCTCGTCAGGGTACTGGTAGCGCAACCCGCCGAGATCGAAGCGGCACATCGCCGCCACCTCCGCCGCACGCGCCACCGCCTCCGGATGGCGGTGCAGCAGCCGCGCCATCTCGGCGGGCGGGCGCAGGTGGCGGTCGGCCTCGGCGTGCAGGCGCAGGCCGGCGGCATCCACCGTGCAGCCCTCGCGGATGCAGGTCAGCACGTCCTGCAGGATGCGCCGTTCGGGCGCGTGATACAGCACGTCGCCGGTGGCCAGGGTGGCCACGCGCGCGGCGCGGGCGGCGGCGGCCAGGCCGTGCAGGCGCGCGGCATCGCCGGGCAGGCGGCGCGGAGTGAGCGCGAGGTGGGCGTGGTCGCCGAACACGTCTCGGATGCGACCCAGCGCCTCCGGCAGGCCAGCGGTGGTTTCCGGCAGCAGGGCGGCGACCATCCCCGCGGCATGGCGGTCAAGGTCTTCCCAGCGCAGGTCGAAGTCTCGATGCCCGCCGCGCATACGCCCGAGGGACAGCAGCCTCGTGAGCCGTGACCATGCAGGGCGGTCGGTGGGGTAGAGCAGCAGGGCGGTGCCACAGCGCAGTTCCACCCGGCACCCGGCGACCAGCCGCACTCCCGTCTGCCGCGCCGCATCCCAGGACCTGACGATCCCCGCCACGCTGTTCCAGTCGGTGATGCCCAGCGCGCGGATGCCCAACGCCCTGGCCGCGGCGAACATCTCCTGCGGGTGGCTGGCCCCGCGCAGAAAGGAGAAGTTGGTGATGGCCTGGAGCTCGACCTCAGAAAACGCCATGCAGGAACCAGCGCAGGTCGCCCGTCGCGGCCTCCTCGCCATCGCCGCGGCGGAACAGCCAGAAGCGATGGCCCGCCTCGTCCTCCACCGCCCAGTAGTCGCGCAGCGCCCGCCATTCGCCGTCGCGCCGCCACCACTCGCCGGCGATGCGCTCCGGCCCGTCGGCGTGGCGGATGCGCCTGCGGATGCGCCGCCACGTGAAGGCGGCGGGTGGGCGGTCCGGCAGGGCGGCGATGGCCTCGATGGGTTCCGGTGGGTGCAGCAGGCGGATGGGGCGCGGCCTGCCGGAAGGCCAGGAGGAGCGGACAGCGCACTCCATCGGATGCACGCGCTGCACGGAGCGCTCCGGCACCCGGCTCTGCACGGGGATCACCCGGAACACGCGCGCCCCCTCGAAGCGCGCCGCCAGCCGGTCCACCAGGGCGGCGAGGTCCGGATCATCCCGGCCGATGCCCTCCTGCACCGCCGCCAGAGGTTCGGCCTGGACGTGCAGGCGCATGGGCCGGCGAGGCTGGTGAAGAAGGCCTCCACCTGGTCGCGCCGGTAGGCGTCGAAGCGGTCGGTGAAGCTGCGCCAGGTGCTGCCTTTGGGCGCGTCGCGCGCGGTGGCGCCCGGCGGCAGGGGCAGGGGCGTGAACAGGAAGGCGTCATTGGCCAGTAGCGCCTCGCGCCCGCCGATCTTCTCCGGGCGCAGGAACAGGCCGGGCTGGAGGAAGGACAGGCGCAGCTCGTCGCGGCAGCGCTCCAGCAAGGCGAGGTAGGCGCGCTGGGCGCGGCGGGCCAGGCGTTCGTCATGCGGGGCGAAGGGGTCGAGGGCGGCCAGGGCGTCGAGGAAAGGCCCGGCGATGGCGGCGCGCGGCTCCTGGGCGATGCGGGCCAGGGTGGTCTCGGACCAAGCGGCGAAGTCCATCTCGCGCAGCGGCAGGTCGAGCGCCCATTCGCCGGGATAGTCCACCAGGGTGATGGTGATCTGCGCCGTGTCGTCGCCGATGCGGCGGCCGAGGTGGCGGTTGGTCCAGCGCCAGGCATCGCCCAGCAGACCGGGCTCGGGCACGAAGGCGCATTCCAGGGTCAGCGCGCGCACGGCCTCCGTGCCGTGGGGCCAGGCGGGCGGGACGGCGGTCAGGGCGCGGCGGTTGGCCTCGAAGGGGAAGGCCTCCAGCGCCGAGAGCGCGCCGCCGGGCGGGCGGACCTTCGCCCCGCGCCAGCGGCCCTGCGCCACGGCGGGCCAGGCGGGGAAGTTCTGCGGCGCGCGCTGGGCGTGGCGCAGCGCGTCGGCCAGCGCGGTGATGAAGGCGGTCTTGCCGGCGCGCGACAGGCCGGTGACGCAGATGCGCAGGTCCTCGGCCATGGTGGCTCCTGGTGCGGTCGCAGGGATGATGCGTGAAGGCTGCGCAGCGGGGAACCGGGGGACGGAGCGGGGGTGCGTGTTGGGATGCGTCCGGGCCATCGGCGGTATCATGACTGCTGCAGTCATGGCGAAACCAAGGCGGCAGGTATTGAGGTCGAGCTGCTGATCAATTTCAGGACGTCCCAGCCTAACCGCCGGTCGGCCTGCTGAAGGTCGCGCCGGTATCCACCGGGATCTCCGCCCAGCCCATCGTCGCGTTGGCCAGCCGCGGCCGTTCCCCGGCCAAATCGCGGATACGATGCGCCTCCATGCGACTCACCGCACCACCTGCCACGACGCCGTCCAAGGTGGGCAGCAGCCCCACGGCCAGGGGCCACAGGGCCGCATGATCGCTCACGCGAACCACCACGGGGAACGTACGCCGCGCAGTGGATGGTCACGATTTGTGCTTGACGGGGATGAAGCCACGAACAGCTGATTGTGAGTGAAGGCCCTCTTCTCCCTTTCCAGCTTACGTAAGCCCATCTCCGGACGGGCCGCGACGCTTTGCGACGTCACGCTCCCCACGACCTCTCCCAAGCACGGCATCGGAGGACCCTGGACTGGTCAACGATGGACGCCCCCATAGCCTGCTGTGCCTTTTCGCCTGCTCTCGCCGCACCACCCGCTTCCCTCGCCCCGCCCGACACCGGTCAGGACATGCCAGCCAACGATGCCGGGCCTTCCCCACTCCAGCCCGCCGCACCCGGTCGGCTGGTGATCCCAGTCACCGAAGCGCGGAACGCGCTGGGGGTGCTCGCGCTCCATCGGCAGGCGCCCCTGTCTCTGCGCGGTTTCCAGCAGCAGCACCAGATCCGCCGCGATGGCGAAGCGCCAGTCCGGCGCTCCGCCGATGGCTGTTGGCCATCAGCCCAGCATGGGCTGCACCTCACCCGTCCCGTGCCGCCCGCAGCGCCTCCATCACCACGGTGAAGGCGGGCGTCGGCTGGCGCCGGCTCGGGTAATAGAGGTGAAAACCCGGGAAGGGCGGGCACCACTCCTCCAGCAGGCGCACCAGCCGGCCATCGGCCAGGGCGGCGGCCACGCGCGGCTCGGGCACGCAGGCCAGCCCGAAGCCCGCCAGCGCCGCGGCGACGATGGGCGCGGTGGCGTTGAAGGCCAGCGGGCCTTCCACCCGCACCTTCACCTCGCGCCCGTCCTTCGCGAACTCCCAGGCGTAGAAGCCGCCCAGCGTGGGCAGGCGCAGGTTGATGCAGCGATGCGCCGTCAGCTCCGCCGGCACGCGCGGGGCCGCGCGCCCGGCCAGGTAGGCGGGGGCCGCCACCACCGCCATGCGCAGGGCCGGGCCGATGCGCACCGCCACCATGTCCTGCGCCACCTGCTCGCCCAGCCGCACCCCGGCATCGAAGCGCCCGGCCACGATGTCGGTCAGCGCGGTGCTGACATCCACCTCCACCGCGATGTCCGGGTGCGCCGGCAGCAGGCGCTCCAGCACCGGCCACAGCACCGTCTCCACCGCCAGCTCGCTCGCCGTCAGGCGCACCGTGCCGGCTGGGCGGCCGCGCAGCGCCGCCAGCTCCGCCTCGATCTCCGCGAAGCGGGGGGCGATGCCGCGCATCAGCCGCTCGCCCGCCTCGGTGGGCGCCACCGCCCGGGTGGTGCGCGTCAGCAGCCGCACGCCCAGCCGCTCCTCCAGGCCCCGCATGGCGTGGCTCAGCGCCGATTGCGAGACGCCGAGCTGTGCTGCCGCCTTGGTGAAGCTGCGCTCCCGCGCCACGGCCAGGAAGGCCAGCAGGTCGTGGTAGCGGTGATCGGCCGGTTTCATGAATCGTGTTCATAAACCCTTGCGCCTCCCGCGCGCTAATCCCCGCGCCCGCCCCAGCCTACCTCATGCCCAGCACGGATGAGGATGAGGGCGATGAGGACGCGCAGGCTGGGGCGGAACGGCCCGGAGGTTTCGGCCATCGGCTATGGCTGCATGGGGCTGGATTTCGGCTACGCCACCACGGTGACGCCCGCGCAGGGCGTGGCGCTGATCCGCCAGGCGGCCGAGCTGGGCGTCACCTTCTTCGACACCGCCGAGGTCTACGGCCCCTTCACCAACGAGGCGATGGTGGGCGAGGCGCTGCGCCCGATCCGCGACCGCGTGGTGATCGCCACCAAGTTCGGCTTCGCCTTCGAGGACGGCGCCCAGCGCGGGCTGGACAGCAGCCCCGCGCGTATCCGCGCCGCCTGCGACGCTTCGCTCCAGCGCCTGGGCATCGAGGCGATTGACCTGCTCTACCAGCACCGGGTGGACCCGGCCGTGCCGATCGAGGACGTCGCCGGCACGGTGGGCGAGCTGATCGCCGCCGGCAAGGTGCGCCATTTCGGCCTGTCCGAGCCCTCGGCGGCGACGCTGCGCCGGGCGCATGCCGTGCAGCCGGTGGCGGCGGTGCAGAACGAGTATTCGCTGTGGACCCGCGGCGTGGAGACCAACGGCATCCTGGCCGCCTGCGAGGAGCTGGGCATCGGCCTGGTGCCCTACAGCCCGCTCGGCAAGGGCTTCCTCACCGGCACCATCACGCCCGAGTCGCCGCCCGCGCCGGGCGACTTCCGCGCCGGCCTGCCGCGCTTCACGGCAGCGGCGATGGCGGCGAACCAGGGGCTGGTGGCGCTGCTGCGCCGGATCGGCGCGGGGCGCGGCGCCACGCCCGCGCAGGTGGCGCTGGCCTGGCTGCTGGCGCAGCGGCCCTGGATCGTGCCCATCCCCGGCACCACCAAGGCGCATCGCCTGCGCGAGAACGTGGCCGCAGCCGATCTGGCGCTGACCCCGGCGGAGCTGGCCGACATCGCGCAGGCGCTGGAGGGCATCGCGGTGGAGGGCGAGCGCTACCCGCCGCATCTGCTGGCTATGGTGGGGCGGTAGGCACATGAGCACGAACATCGCCGGCAAGGTCGTCGTCATCACCGGCGCCAGCGGCGGGCTGGGGGAGGCCACGGCGCGGCGCCTGGCCGCCGCGGGCGCGCGGCTGGTGCTGGGCGCCCGCCGCCTTCCTCGCATCGAGGCGCTGGCCGCGGAGCTGGGCGCCGACGCCATCGCGGTGCAGACCGACGTGACGCAGGCCGCGGAGGTGCGGCACCTGGTGGATGCCGCCGTGGCGCGCTTCGGGCGGCTGGACGTGATGCTGAACAACGCGGGCATCATGCCGCATTCCCCGCTGGAACGGCTGAAGGTCGAGGACTGGGACCGCACCATCGACGTGAACCTGCGCGGCGTCCTCCACGGCATCGCCGCTGCCCTGCCGCAGATGCAGCGGCAGAAGTCCGGGCACGTCATCAACGTGTCCTCCGTGGCCGGGCAGACGGTGCGGCCCGGCGGCGCCGTGTATTCCGCCACCAAGACGGCGGTGCGCATGCTGTCCGAAGGGCTGCGCCGGGAGGTGAAGCCCTGGAACATCCGCACCACCGTCATCTCGCCCGGCGCGGTGGCCACTAGCCTGCCGGAGAGCGCCACCGAGCCGGACGTGGCCCATGCGCTGCGGCAGTTCTACGACGCATACGCCATCCCGCCCGACGCCTTCGCCCGCGCGGTGCTCTTCGCCATGGAGCAGCCGGAGGAGGTGGACGTGAACGAGATCCTGTTCCGCCCCACCGCGCAAGCGCTGTGACGGCCCTCGCCGCGCTGGCCGCCGCGCAGCCGGCCGGCCGGGCCGGAGGCTGGCAGCCCGCGCCGCCAGGCTCCGCGCCCCGCTCACCGCCGCCGGCGCAGCGCCTCCACCACCAGCGCGAAGGCGGGCGAGGCCTGGCGGCGGCTCGGGTAGTAGAGGTGGTAGCCAGGCCAGGCCGGGCACCATTCCTCCAGCACCCGCGCCAGCCGCCCGGCGGCGATGTGCGGCAGCGCGATGTCCTCCGGCACGTAGGCCAGGCCGAAGCCGGCCAGCGCCGCCTCCAGAACCTGGAAGATGCCGTTGAACACCAGCTGCCCCTCCACCCGCACCCGCAGCTCCCGCCCGTCGCGCCCGAACTCCCAGGCCCAGAGGTCGCCGCGCGTAGCCAGGCGCAGGTTGATGCAGCGATGCGCGGTGAGGTCGCTTGGCGCCTCGGGCGCCGGATGCCGCGCGAGGTAGCCCGGCGCGCCGACCGCGGCGAAGCGGATGCGCGGCCCGATGGGCACGGAGACCATGTCCCTGTCCACCTGCTCGCCCAGCCGCACCCCGGCGTCGAAGCGCGCGGCGACGATGTCGGTCAGCCCGTTCTCCACCGCGACCTCCACCTGGATGCCGGGGTGGTCCGGCAGGAAGCGCGCCAGCCGGGGCCACAGGATGGTCGCCGCCGGGTGGTCGCCCGCGGTGATGCGCACGGTGCCGGCCGGCCGGTCGCGCAGCGCGCCCAGTGCCGCCAGCCCGGCTTCGATCCCGTCAAGCGCCGGCGCCACGGCGCGCAGCAGCCGCTCGCCAGCCTCGGTGGGCGCGACGGAGCGGGTGGTGCGCGCCAGCAGCGGCACGCCCACCCGCGCCTCCAGGGCGCGCACCGTCTGGCTCAGCGCCGATTGCGAGACGCCGAGCTTTGCGGCGGCGCGGGTGAAGCTGCGCTCCCGCGCCACGGCGAGCAGGGCGGTGAGGTCGTCGAGGGAAGGGCGGGGCATCCAGAAGCACAGCTTATAGGCGCATGCCGATCATCGCGCCTAATTCCGCCTGCCGGGACGCGCCAAATTGGCAGGAACGGAGCGAGGAGCAATACCATGGAGATCATGCGCGCCGGCAGCCGGCCCTCCGGCCAGGGCCCCGCCGAGTGGTTCACCGGCCGGGTGCGGGTGGACCCGCTGTGGTCGGCGCCCGGACCGGCGCGGGTCGGCCTGGCGCTCGTCACCTTCGAGCCGGGCGCGCGCACCGCCTGGCACACGCACCCGCTGGGCCAGACGCTGGTCGTCACCGCCGGCTGCGGCTGGGTGCGACGCGACGGCGGGCCGGTGGAGACCATCCGCCCGGGCGACGTGGTGTGGTTCCCGCCCGGCGAGCGCCACTGGCACGGCGCGACCGCCACCACTGGGATGAGCCACATCGCGGTGCAGGAGAGCCAGGACGGCTCGCCCGTCACCTGGCTGGAGCACGTGACCGACGCGGACTACGCCGCCGGGGAGGGCTGAGGCCATGCGCGCCACCGTCATGCACCGGGCTGGCGACGTCCGCGTCGAGCACGTGCCCGATCCCGCCATCCAGGCGCCGACCGACGCGCTGATCCGCGTCACCCGCGCCTGCATCTGCGGCAGCGACCTGTGGCCCTTCCGCGACCTGCCGCCCACGCCGGGCGGCCGGCAGATGGGCCACGAGGCCATCGGCATCGTCGAGGCGGTCGGCAAGGGGATCCGCCGCCTGCGGCCGGGGCAGCTGGTCGTCATGCCCTTCGCCTTCTCCGACGGATCCTGCCAGTTCTGCGAGGAAGGGCTGCACACCGCCTGCACCCATGGCGGCTTCTTCGGCAATGGCGACGGAATCGGCGGCGCCCAGGCCGAGGCGCTGCGGGTGCCGCTGGCCGACGACACGCTGTTCCCGCTCGAAGTCGGGCCGGACGACGCCCTGATGCCCTCGCTGCTCACCCTGTCGGACGTGATGGGCACCGGGCACCACGCCGCGCTCTGCGCCCGGGTCCGGCCCGGCGTGCGCGCGGTGGTGGTGGGCGACGGCGCCGTGGGGCTGTGCGGCGTCATCGCCGCCAAGCGGCTCGGCGCCGAGCAGGTCATCATCATGGGCCGCCACCCGGCCCGCCTGGCGCTGGCGCGGCGCTTCGGCGCGACCGACGTGGTGGAGGAGCGCGGCGAAGCGGCGGTGGAGCGCGTCAGGCGCCTTTCCGGCGGGCATGGCGCGCATTCGGTGCTGGAATGCGTGGGCAGCGAGGACGCGATGCGCACGGCGGCGTTGGTCGCGCGGCCGGGCGGCGCGGTGGGGCGCGTGGGCGTGCCGCACTACGCCGCCGTGCCGGAGGCCCGGCCGACCTTCTATGGCAACGTCGCCGTCTCCGGCGGCCCGGCCCCCGTGCGCGCCTACATCGCCGCGCTGCTGCCCGACGTGATGGAGGGCCGGATCGAGCCCGGCCTCGTCTTCGACCGCATTGTGGATCTCGACGGCGTGCCGGACGGCTACCGCGCCATGGACGCGCGCGAGGCGCTGAAGGTGATGGTGCGGCCGTGACCGCGCCCCGCAACCCGCGAAGGAGGACCGCATGAGGAAGACGCTGCTCGCCGCCACGTCGCTGGCCCTGGCCATGTCCGCCGGGGTGTCGGCGGACCCCCTGCCGCCGACGCTGCTGCGCGATGGCGCGCGGGCCATCGCCCCGGGCCTGGAGCGCTACGGGCAGGAGGTGCTGCTGGGGCGGCTCTGGCGCCGGCCGGACCTGCCGCCGCGCGACCGCGGCCTGCTGACCATCGCGGCGCTGGTCGCGCGCAACCAGGCGGCGGAGCTGCCGGCCTACGCGGCCCTGGCGCTGGATGCCGGCCTGCGCCCCGCCGAGCTGTCGGAGGCCATCACCCACCTGGCCTTCTATGCGGGCTGGGGCAACGCCATGGCGGCGGGCGAGGCCGTGGCGGGCGTCTTCGCCGCGCGCGGGATCGGGCCGGACCAGCTGCCCGCCGCGGCGCCGGCGCTCCTGCCGCTCGACGAGGCGGCGGAGGCGCGGCGGGCCGAGGGCGTCGCGCGGAACGTGCGCCCGTTCGCGCCCGGGCTGGACGAGTTCACCACGGATGTCCTGTTCCGCGACCTGTGGCTGCGCCCCGGGCTGGCGCCGCGGGACCGCAGCCTGGTCACGGTCGGCGCGCTGGTGGCCGCGGGCCACGCCGGGCAGCTGGCCTTCCACCTCGGGAGGGCGATGGACAATGGCCTGACCCGCGCGCAGGCGGCGGAGGCCATCGCGCACCTCGCCTTCTACGCCGGCTGGCCCAACGCCTTCTCGGCCATGCCGGCGGTGCGGCAGGTCTTCGAGGGGCGGCCGGGCTGATGCGCGCGGCCGCACCGGCCATGCCGCCGGCGGGCCACGCGCAGGGGACCGCGCCCTTGCATCCTCATCATCCTGTGGCGCTTGCTGCGCCGGACCTGCCATCCTCCCGCCACGCGCCGAATGGAGCATGACCATGGAGCTGACGATCAACGGCACCCCCCGCCGGGTGGATGCCGAGGCGGACACCCCGCTGCTGTGGGTGATCCGCGATTGGGACGGCGGCTATGCCGGCAATCCCACCATCACCCCGCTCGTCCGCGATGGCGGTTCGGCCGACGATCTCCTGCTGGTGGCCATCAATCCGGTGGAGCGGCCCGGCACGCCCCGCTCCGCGACCGAGATCCAGAACCGGCTGAACGAGATCTCCTTCAACGCCACGATCATCAAGGAGCTCCGCATGATCGCCCTGCTGCAGCAGGTCGTCGCGGAGAGCGGGGTGAAGCTGGACAGCAGCAGGGTGGAGGGCGCGCGCTGGGCCAGCTTCCGCGTGCATCTCCTCTCAAGCCCCGTGATGATCGATCTCGGCTATTCCTCCAAGCTGAACGCGGAATGGGCTTTCCTCACCTTCCTGCGCGACGAGGGGCGGCGGACGGCGGAACGCTTCCTGGCCGAGAATGGCGAGGCCATCGGCCGCCGCTCCTCGGTCAACCTGAACAAGCTGCTGGAGGGTGTCTGATCCCATGGGCCTTCTCGGTATCCTCCTGGGACTGGCTCTTCTCATGGGGCTGGCCTTCCGCGGCTGGAGCGTGCTTCTCCTGGCGCCCGCCGCGGCCCTCGTGGCGGCGGCCTTCGCCGGCGAGCCGCTGCTCGCCCACTGGACCCAGACCTTCATGGGCGGCGCGGCGGGCTTCATCGCGCAGTTCTTTCCGCTCTTCCTGCTGGGTGGGGTCTTCGGCAAGCTGATGGATGACAGCGGGTCGGTCACCGCCATCGCCAACGGCATGACCGCCCGGCTCGGCACCAGGCGGGCCATCCTGTCCGTGGTGCTGGCCGGCGCGCTCGTCACCTATGGCGGCGTCAGCCTCTTCGTGGCCTTCTTCGTGCTCGCCCCGATGGCGCATGCGATGTTCCGCGCGGCCGATATCCCGCACCGGCTCATGCCGGGGGCGATCATGCTCGGCGCCTCGACCTTCACCATGTCGGCGCTGCCGGGAACGCCGGCCATCCAGAACGCCATCCCGATGCCCTTCTTCGGCACATCGCCCTGGGCGGCGCCCGGGCTCGGCGTCATCGCCGCCGTCGTCATGGCCGCCATCGGTCTCTGGTGGCTGGATCACCGCGAGAAGCAGGCGCGCAGGGCCGGGGAGGGCTACAGCCTGTCCGACGCGGGCGGTCAGGAGGCCACGGAGCGCGCGGCCGGGGATTCCGTGGTCCGCGAGCGCGGGGCGGTCGCGGCGGAGTTCGATCCGGCCGAGATCCGCCGTGGCGAACACGGCCGGAGCGAGCCGGGCTTCTGGACCGCCCTGGCGCCGATCGGCGTGGTGCTGGTGGTCAACCTGCTGATGACGGCGGTCGTCCTGCCGCGCATGGATACCGGCTTCCTGGCCGATCCGCGCTGGGGCGGCACCGCGATCGAGGCGGTCGCCGGTGTCTGGTCGGTGGCCCTGGCGCTCTTCGCGGCCTGCGTGGCCGTGGTGGTGCTGAACCGCTCCAACCTGCCCTCGCTGCGCGCCACGATGGATGCGGGCGCGAACTCCGCCGTCCTGCCGGTGCTCGGCGTCGGCAGCCTGGTCGGCTTCGGCGCGGTGGTGGCTTCCCTGCCGGCCTTCGGGATGGTGCGCGACCAGGTGCTCGGCATCGGCGGCGGGCCGCTGGTCTCCCTGGCGGTGGCGACGAACGTGCTGGCGGCGCTGACGGGATCGGCCTCGGGCGGGCTGACCATCGCGCTCGACACGCTGGGCCCGACCTATCTCCGGATCGCCGCGGAGCAGGGCATCGATCCCGGCCTGCTGCACCGTGTCGCGGTGATCGGCGCCGGCACGCTGGATGCCCTGCCGCACAACGGCGCGGTGGTCACCCTCCTCGCGGTCTGCGGCTCCAATCACCGGAACAGCTACCTGGATATCTTCATGTCCAGCGTCGTCAGCGCCCTGGTGGCGCTGGTGGTCGTGATCCTGTTGGGGAGCCTGATCGGCTCCTTCTGACCCGCAGCGGGCGGCGCGCGGCCGCCCGCCGTGCCGGGCTACGCCGCCCGGGCCTCCCCGTCCGTCATCGTCGCCAGTTCCGGCCACGCGCGGACTGAGGCGGCCGGCCATGGCTGGCCGGTCCGGCCGATCACCGTGGCTCTCCGAAGCGATACCCGACGAGACGGTCTACGTCGCCCACGCGGTGCCGGGCACCGGGCGCACGGTGGTGTTCAGCGTGGGCGCGCGCTTCTGATGATGCTCGAGATCCCCGAGCTGCTCTCCGCCCAGCAGGTGGCCCAGGCGCGCGCGCTGCTGGAGCGCGCGCCTTGGGTGGACGGGCGCGCCACCGCCGGCCACCAGTCCGCCCAGGTGAAGGCCAACGAGCAGATCCCCGAAGGCAGCGCCGAGGCCCGCGCGCTGGGCGACATGATCGTCGGCGCCATCGAGCGCAACGCGCTGGTCATCGCGGCGGCCCTGCCGGCGCGGGTCTTCCCGCTCAATACCGACCTGCTGGCCAACCGCCTCGACTTCGGCCTCAGCACGGGCCCGGCCGCCGCACCCTTCATCGCCTCCGGCCAGATGCGCGCCCTGGCCGTCGGCTCCTCCGAGCGATCGCCGTTGATGCCGGAGGTGCCGAGCATGGCGGAGACGCTGCCGGGCTACGACATCCGCAACTGGTACGGGCTGTTCGTCCGCGCCGGGACGCCGGCGCCGCGGATCGCGCGGCTGCACGCCGCCGTTGCCGCGGCGCTGCGCGACCCCGCCGCGGTGGCGGCCTACCGCCTGCAAGGCCTCACTACGATGGAGATGTCGCCCGAGACCTTCGGCGCCTTCGTCGCCGCGGAGCGCGCGAAATGGGCGCCGCTCGTCCGCTCCTCCGGCGCGACGCCCGACTGATGCGCGTCGCCATCGCAGGGCTGTCGCTCGAATCCGCCTCCTTCCTGCCGGAGGTGCTCACCATCGCGGATTTCCGCCCCACCGAGGCCGAGGGCCGGACCCTGGTCGCGCAGTACCGGGGCAGCAACACCGCGCTCGGCGGCTTCATCTCGGTGCTGGAGCGCGAGGGCGCCGAGGCCGTGCCGCTGCTCTTCGCCGAGGGCGGGGCGGCGGGCTGCGCCGAGGACGCCGCCTTCGTCCACTACGCCGACCGCATCGTGGCGGCGCTGGCGGCCGCGATGCCGGTGGACGGCGTGCTGCTGCACCTGCACGGCGCCTTCGCCACGCCCACCCGCCTCGACCCGGACCGCGAGCTGGCGGAGCGCGTGCGGGCGGTGGTGGGGCGCGACATCCCGGTCATCCTCGCCATGGACTACCACGGGAACCTGGACGACTCGCTGGCCGCCGTGGCCGACGGCGTCTTCGGCTACCGCCTCTCGCCCCACACCGACCAGGGCGAGACGGGGGAGCGCGCGGCGCGCTGCATGGTCCGCGCCCTGCGCGGCGAGGTGCGCCCCGTCACCGCCATCGCCAAGCCCGGCGTGATGGTGCCCAGCATCGCCAGCGCCACGGCGCTGCGGCCGCTCGCCGACCTCGTCGCCGCCGCGGCGGCGATGGGGGATGCGGCGGGGCCGGTGCTCGACGTCTCGCTCTTCGCCGGCTTCTCCTACGCCGACGTGCCCAATTGCGGCTTCTCCGTCGTCGCCGTCGCGGATGGCGACCGCGCGGCGGCGGCGGCCGCGGCGCGCGCCCTGTCGGACCGCGTGTGGGCGGCGCGCCAAGACCTGCTGCCGCGCAGCCTCTGGACCGACCTCGACAGCGGCGTGACGGAGGCGATGGACCTCGCCGCCCGGGCCACCCGGCCCGTCGTGCTGCTGGAGCACGCCGACCGCGCGAATGACAGCACCTACGTCCTGCGGGCGCTGCTGGAGCGCGGCGCCACCCGCGCCGCGGTGCCGTTCCTGTGGGACCCCGAGGCCGCGGCCCAGGCCGCCGCCGCCGGCGTCGGCGCCACCGTCACCCTGCGCGTCGGCGGCAAGTCCTCGCCCCTGGCGGGCGGGCCGGTGGAGCTGACGGGCGAGGTGCTGTTCGCCGGCGAGAAGCGGTTCCAGGTGTCCGGGCCCTACTCGCGCGGCAAGCACGTCAACCTCGGCATGACGGCGCTGCTGCGGGTGGGCGGCATCATGGTGAGCCTGGTCAGCATCCCCGCCTTCGGGGTGGATGAGGACCCGTTCCGCATCTTCGGCCTGGACCCGATGGATTTCGGAATCGTCGTGCTGCGCTCGAAGACGCATTTCCGCGCGGTGTGGGAGGCGCTGGCCGAACGGATCATCATCGTGGACACGCCGGATTGGGGCCCAGCCGACCTGACGACGCTGCCCTATCGCCACGTCCCGATGGCCCGGACCTTCCCGTTCATCGGGGCGTAGCGGCGATGCACCCCGAGGGCTGAAGATGGGGGAGGGTGGCCAAAGCACTGGTCGGTCGTGACGGTCGCCCATGCGCTTTTTCCGGAGCGACGCCGAGGAGACTCCACGAGCCGCATGCTGCTCCGGCAGGAGCGTGAGGTGCGGCAGCTGTGCCGCCGCTGTTCGGCCCATCGGGATGAGGACGGTGCTTGCACAGTTGCTGCGGCGGCAGCGCCCCAGCACGGCCATGGTACGCGGGAAATTCGCGCGCCTTCACGGCCATCCACGACCAACCGCGCGTTCGTAGGTGTCAAGGTAGGTGTCAGCGTCCAAAAACGCCCTGCAAACCCGCGGAAAACCTGAACATCTGGCGGACAGGGTGTCCGCCCGCATAGTCTCCGTCATGTTCGGCGGCTTCCGCAGATAACAAGCGTTATCAACGCTTTGCCCTAGCGGCCCCGGCACATCAACATTGTTGCGTGTGCCCATGTTCGCTCATAGCCTGGATATCGTAGGTGGAAAGGTAGGTGCGGCGGTCCCGTGCCGTTCCATCCCGCAGAGGCCCCATGCCGCGACGTTCCAAGCCCCTCACCGCCAAGCAGGTGGCCAACGCCAAGCCGGGCAAGCACACCGATGGCGGCGGGCTGATGCTCTACGTCCTGGGCGACGGCGGCTCCTCCTGGGTGCTGCGCTACACCCTGGACGGCCGGCGCCGGGAGATCGGCCTGGGCCCGGCCAAGGGCCACGCCGCCGTCGGCCTGGCCGATGCCCGCGCCGAGGCCGATCGCCTCCGCCTGCTCATCCGCGCCGGCCGCGACCCGGCCACCGAGCGCGCCCAGGTGCAGGAGGTCCGCCGCACCGCCGCCGAGCGCGCGCTGCGCCACGTCGCCCGCGCCTGCCTGGACGGGCGCAAGGACCAGTGGCGCAACGACAAGCACCGGGCGCAATGGTGGGCGTCGCTGGAGCGCCACGTGCTGCCCCGGCTGGGCGACACCCCGGTGGAGCGCATCACCACGGATCTGGTGGCCGACACCCTCCGCCCGCTCTGGACCGAGGCACCGGAGACGGCCCGCCGCGTGCGCCAGCGCCTGGAGGCGGTTTTGGCGCACGCGGCCGTGCAGGGCCTGCGCCCGCGCAACGAGATCAACCCGGCCTCCTGGGCCAACAACCTGCAGCACCTGCTGCCGCCCGCCGCCCGCATGAAGCAGCGCAAGCGCGAGCGGACCGGCCGGTCGCGCCACCACCCCGCCCTGCCGTACCCGGAGGTGCCCGCCTTCCTCGCGGCGCTGGGCAAGGTCCACGCCATCGGCGCCGCGGCGCTGCGCTTCGCCGTGCTGACGGCGGCGCGCTCCGGCGAGGTCCGGGGCATGACCTGGGCCGAGGTGGACCTCGCCCGCAGGCGGTGGGTGATCCCCGCCGAGCGGATGAAGAGCGGCCTGCTGCACACGGTGCCGCTGTCGGCCGAGGCCCTGGCCGTGCTGGAGGAGATGCGCCCGCTGGCCCTGGCGGCGGACGGCACGATGCTGCCGGGCGCGCGCGTCTTCCCCGGCCGCAAGCCGGGCCGGCCGCTGTCGGACATGACCTTGTCCCTGCTGGTGCGGCGCCTGGCCACCCGGGGCGTGCCGGTGGGCGCCCCGCCGCGCTGGCGCGACACGGCGGGCAACGTGGTGGTCCCGCACGGCTTCCGCTCCTCGTTCAAGGAGTGGTGCCGCAGCCGGGGCTACCCGGACGAGCTGTCCGAGCTGGCGCTGGCCCACGTGGACACCAGCGAGACGCGCGCCGCCTATGCCCGCGACGAGCTGGTCATGGAACGGCGGCCGGTCATGGAGGCCTGGGCATCGTGGTGCCGCGACGGCGGGGTGACGCAGGGCGAGGAGGAGGGGGTGGCCGTGGCCGCCTGAGCGGCGCGACGGGGGCGCCTGCGGAATCTTCGTCGGGGGCCCAGAAACAGTGTTGACGTCCTCCAGACCTCGCACGGATGATTGTAGGTGAGCACCGCATCCACCCGTCCCGACGCCGCTGCCGCCCTCCGGGCGAAGGCCGCGGGACCGTGCGACCGGCCACACACCCCCGCAACCTGCCCGGTCCCGCGCCATGACGCGCGGACGCGCGCACCCATGAGTGCCGTCATGCACATCCCCCAGACACGACCACCCACCGACCCCCGCCGACCGGCGGGGCGACCCCCCGTGCCGCCGCCGGAGCAGGACATCCTGCCCCCGGCCCCGCCCGCCGACCCGGCGCCGGGGCGGCTGCTGCTGAGCGTGGCCGAAGCCCGCGCGGCGCTGGGGGTCGGCCACACCACCCTCTACGGCCTGCTGGCCCGCGGCGAGCTCCAGGCCCGGCGCCTGGGCGGGCGCACCCTGGTCGAAGCGACCAGCCTGCGGGCCCTCGTCGCGGCCTTGCCGGTGGCGAGGTTCGCCACGCCGCCGGGGGCGGCGAACGACAGCTCTCCGCGTACCTCCAGGCGGGGCGGGAGGCGCGGCGCCATCCGCGGCACGCCGAGCTGACCGGCGCGCGCTGCGGCTGGGCGACATCCCCGTCGCCCGGCCCGGCACGCGGCGAAGGCCGCAGCCGGTCAGGCTGACCGCGCCACACCCCCAACCCATCACTGCCATCCCGTGGCCGGGCCACGCGGAGCGAACCCGCCCGCGGCCGTCGAGCCATGTCCAACAGGAGACACCATCCATGGGCCTCTGCGAACTTACGGAGCGACTGGGCGAGTTCACCGCGCCGCTCCCATTCGACTCACCGCACAGTCTCGTCCCGCACCGTGCCGTCCCTGGTACCGAGCCACTTCCGGACTGGCATCAGGTGACTGGCGACGTCGGCACATTCCAGCTCGAACCGGCCCGCACTGGCAGTCACTCCAAGCGGCGTCCTGGAAGCAGCGTCAACCCCGCGGATCAGCCATCCGCGGTGGAAGACGACCTGGAGCGCGCTGATGAACTCATGGGAAAAACTGGTCGTTCCAGCGACGGCGCGGCCGCTCGAGAGATACCATTGGAAACGAGCGATAAGCGTGCATGTGACATCCGGCTCGCCTGCCGGTGGAATTCCCGGCAACACCGATGCACCGGCCTCTCTCGTCGCACCCGTGCTCACTCAGCGCCGGATTGCGAGGGATCTGCCCCATCGAGCGTGGCCCGAAGGTTGATCCATGGAAGCAAGGGTTGGAAGGTGACGTCTGATCACGGCGGCGCGACCACCGACATCTTCGGATCGAAGGATGCCCAGAATTCTCCTTTCCGATGTGACGCCGTGCATCCCCAGGACGCAACCCAATCGAGCGAGAACCGTCTTGACGTCGTAGAGGTGGAGCACGGCGAGAACATCATGCTGTTCAATCCCGTCGCGAAATCCGATCTCCGCTGACGCCGTCAAGGTGGGATTGTCGAACTTCGACAATCCCAAGGCGAGGTGCTCATTCAGCGCGAAGCCATCATCTCCATCGGGCGGAAGCGATCGGCGGCATCTCCAGGACGCCCCTGGGCGCAGGCTTGGAGAGGGCTTGCCGTGCTGCCGCCGGGATCTCTTGAACGCCGCGTTCACGCGCTGCTCCGGTGCCACGCGATGAGCGCCAATAGTCCTGGCGAATCTCCGGCAGACATCGGGAACAAGGAGAAGATGCTCCATCTCCGCCGCCGGAAACGCGAAGGCCGATTGGCGGACACCTCCTGCCGCCCCCGAAGCCGAGGGCATCCACGCCCACTTGGCGGCCGCTTCAGCCCTCCCCCCGCCCATGCAGCGGGTCGTCGCATCCGACATGCTCGTGATCGGCCAGCGCCTCGATGATCCGGCATTCCGCCACGCGCCCGCCGGCGCAGGCCGCCGCCAGCCGCGCCAGTTCCGCCCGCAGCGCGCCCAGGTGCCGCAGCTTGACATCGATCGCGGCGATCTGCGCCGTCGCGGCCGCATGGGCGGCGGTGCAATCGCCCTCGGGGCGGCCCGACAGGTCGAGGAGCTGACGGATCGCGGGCATGGGGAAGCCCAGTTCGCGCGCGTGCCGGATGAAGCCCAGCCGCCGCAGATGCGCCTCGCCATAGGCGCGGTGGCCGCCCTCGGTGCGGGCGGGCGGCGGCAGCAGCCCTTCGGCCTCGTACCAGCGGATGGTCGTGGGCTTCACGCCGGTGGCGCGGTGCAGGTCGCCGATCGAGAGCATCGCGGGGGAACTCCTTTGCCCGCCATGTGCGCCTGCCGGACGGGGGCACCAAGGGGCCTCGTCACGGATGCCGCCGGTGCGATATGCGTGAGGGGCATGACCCCCTCGCCACCGGCCATGTCGGCTTGGCCTTCGCCGTCACCGCCGCCGCTGGGCTGTGCACGCTGCTCGGCGCCCTGCTGGTCGCGCGCGCCGACCGGGGGGATCCGCGCCTGCTGCCGCTGGCCCTCGCCTTCTCCGGCGGGGCGATGGTCTACGTGTCGCTGGTGGAGATCCTGCCGAAGGGCGCCGCCGCGCTGGCGCAGGAGTGGGACGATCGCGGCGGCTACGCGCTGGCGACCGGCTTCTTTTTCCTCGGCGTCGGCCTGCTTGTGCTGCTGGACCGCCTGGTGCCGAACCCGCACGGCGACGCCCATGCCGGAGGCGCGGGCGACCACGCCCACGCCCGGCGGCTGGGCCTGCTGACGGCGGCGGCCATCACCGCCCACAACCTGCCCGAGGGGCTGGCCACCTTCTTCGCCACGCTGGACAACCCGACCCTCGGGGCGCCACTGGCCGTCGCCATCGCCCTGCACAACATCCCCGAGGGCGTCAGCATCGCCGTGCCGGTCTTCGTGGCCACCGGCAGCCGGGGCAAGGCGGCGCTGGCCGCCCTGGTGTCGGGCCTGGCCGAGCCGCTGGGCGCGTTGCTGGGTTGGCTCGTGCTGGGCCCGGTCCTCACGCCGGGCGTCATGGGCGCGGTCTTCGCGGTGATCGCCGGCGCCATGGTGTTCCTGGCCCTGGACGAACTGCTGCCCGCCGCGCAGCGCCACGCCCGCGGCCATGACGCCGCCTACGCCATGGTCGCGGGCATGGCGGTCCTCGCCACCAGCCTGGTGCTGTTCCGCTGACGGGGGCTTGAACCTCCAGCCGCTGAAGGTCCCATCTCCCCCGGGACTGAGTCGGAGCAGGGCGATGGCGGACATGGACGGGCGGCGGGAATGGCGCGTGGAGGGGATGGACTGCGCCTCCTGCGTGGCCAAGGTCACGGCGGCGGCGGAACGCATCCCCGGCATCTCCGCCATCGAGGTCAACCTGATGGCCGAGCGCCTGGGCGCGACGGTGGCGGACGACGCGGCCGCGGCGGCGCTGGAACGGCAGGTGGCGGCGCTGGGCTACGCCATGCGGCCCGCACAGGACCCCGCCGCCGGCGCCGAGGGCGGCCACGGCCATGACGGCGCGCAGGCCCCCGCGGACCATTCCCACGCCCATGGCGAGGAGGACCCGCGCGACGCGGAGAGGCCCTGGTGGCGCACCGGCAAGGCCCTGCTGGTCTGGACGCTCGGCGCGCTGGTCGGTGGCGCCTGGCTGCTCTCGCTCGCCTTGCCGGCGGAGCATGACTGGCTCTTCGTCGCCGCCACCCTGCTGGCGCTGGTGCCCTTCGGCCGCCGCGCCCTGGCGCTGGCCCGCGCCGGCAGCCCCTTCTCCATCGAGACGCTGATGTGCACCGCC